>DAOVYB010000095.1 GCA_030635835.1 Gammaproteobacteria bacterium | reverse complement strand
TTTATTTTGTGCCAGAGTAAATGTCCAGACAAATAAACCACCTGCAATCCCCCCTGTTATTAAAGCACCAAGAGGATGCATGAGATCTGAACCGGCACAAACCGCAACTAAACCGGCTAATGGACCATTGGGAACAAAACCCGGATCATTTCGTCCTACCAGCGTCGCAACCAAAATACCGCCTACCATTGCCATGAGTGAGTTCACAGCAACTAAACCGGCTATAGCATCAATGTTTTGTGCTGACATTACGTTAAACCCAAACCAGCCAACGGTCAGAATCCAGGCACCAAGAGAAAGAAAAGGAATACTAGAAGGAGGATGAGCATAAACTTCACCATTTTTTCCATAGCGGCCATAACGGTGGCCAAGCAAGACAACTGCCGCTAACGCAATCCAGCCACCCATCGCATGCACAACAACTGAACCGGCAAAATCATGGAACTCTGCACCAAAAGTCGAATTTAACCAGGCTTGCATGCCAAAGTTGCCATGCCATGCCATGCCTTCAAAAAGTGGATAAATAAGTGCAACAATGATAAATGTCGCGACAAGCTGAGGATAAAAGCGGGCACGCTCAGCAATACCACCGGAAATAATGGCGGGGATAGCGGCAGCAAAAGTGAGTAAGAAGAAAAACTTCACCAGCTCATAACCATTTTTTTGACTTAAGGCTTGTGCACTATCAAAAATATTAATACCGTCAATGCCATAAGCGATTCCAAAACCAATGAAAAAATAAGCGATAGTTGAAACAGCAAAATCCACAATAATTTTTACCAGCGCATTAACCTGATTTTTCTTACGAACAGTACCCACTTCTAAAAAAGCAAAACCTGCATGCATCGCCAGCACCATGATGGCACCGAGTAAAATAAACAATACATCAGTTGCGGTTTTAATATTTTCCATTTTGGCCCCTAAAGTACGGCAAAGTGTTTTAGAATTCTTGTGATTTTTTATTTTCGCACCAAGTTGGAATGAAGAAAAGAATTAGGGAAAGGAATAACTGACTTTTTGCACCAAAAAATATAATTGCACTATTCTTGTGCGTTTTTCAGGTCGTTTAAGGGTGTAAAACCTTTTTGGTGCATTTTATTTTTCTTGTGTTTTTACCTCTCGCCATAATTCCTCCATTTCATCGACAGTCATTTTACTTATCTGCTGTCCCTTATTAAAAGCTATTTTCTCCAGCTCACGAAATCGTCGCTCAAATTTCAGGTTTGCTTTACGTAAACTTTGTTCCGCATCTATACCGACATAACGAGATAAATTAATACAACTAAAAAAAAGGTCGCCAATCTCATCTTCAAGCTTAACTTGCTCTTGTACCTCTGCATCAAGTTCCTGTTGTACTTCTTTCAGCTCTTCATAAATCTTGGCCACCACACCTTGTACATCCGGCCAGTCAAATCCTTCTCTGGCTGCACGCTTTTGCAGTTTTTCCGCACGCATTAAAGAAGGTAAAGTACGACTCACGTCATCAAGATGACTCAAAAAGGATAAATTTTCTTCTGCTTTTTCTTTACGTTCCTGATGCTTTAGTTTTTCCCATTCCTTAGTTTGTTCTTCAGCACTTGTTACTGTTGCATCTGCAAAAACATGCGGGTGACGTCGTATCAGTTTTTCGCAAATCACTTGTGTCACATCATTAAAATCAAACGAATTTTGCTCATTCGCTAACTGACTATAAAAAACTATCTGAAATAATAAGTCACCTAACTCACTTTTTATATCATCAAAATCATTTCGCTCAATTGCATCTGCTACTTCATAAGCTTCTTCAATTGTATAAGGAATAAGTGAATGAAAATCTTGCTGACGATCCCAGGGACAGCCTGAATCCGGCTCACGTAAAGCACGCATAATATCCAAAAGTTGTTGCAGTGATTGCATAATGATTAACCTGTGATTAATTCAACACAGGTATTAAATCATGGAATGTTAAAGTAGTGGAAGAAAATTAATAAGATGGATAAGAACGCGGTAAAATTGTTTCCAATGCCTCGGCAAATAAAGGCCCGGCTTCTCGGAAAACCTGTTCCTTTATACTTTCATCAAGCCCTGTGACTTCCCATGCAAGAGGATTAACTTTCTGTTGTTCCGCATCCATTTTCATATCAAGACTTTGTTCTGCTTCATAAGTAAAAATATTTGCGATATGAACCAGGCTTGTTTCCATTACTCCTATTTTAGCCAGAACGGGATTATGATGATAAGCAACTGACTCAAATAATGTTTCAGGCATACTCCATTCATGCATTAATTCTCCGCCTACTTCAGCATGATTAAAACCCAGGATTTCCTGTTCAACATCACATTCTGTGCGTTGACCTGATTCCAGTTCTAAAGCAATCATTCTTGCTTCTTGTGGCAAACGCTGTGCAACAATCAGCTTGCCAATATCATGCAATAATCCTGCTACAAATAATCGTTCACTGTGTAAAACATGGCATTGTTCTGCAAGCAAGCGAGCGATAACACCACAATATAAACTATGACGCCAAAATCGAACTTTATTTAAAACGTCATCAGAAACATTCGAAAAACTTTCAACGGCAGAAGCCGCTATCACCAGGCCTCTTAATTCCCGTAAACCAACAACACTAACCGCTCTGGAAACCGTTTCAATTTTTGTCTGAAAACCATAGTAAGAACTATTCACAACTTTTAAAAGTCGTGCAGTCAGGCTCGTATCCTGACTAATAACATTGCCTAACTCTACGGCTGTAACGTTAGGTTCATCCAGCATTTCATTTACCCTGATACATACTTCAGGTAATGATACTAAACGGATTGAACCGGAAATTAATTCCTTAGCTGTTAATGATGTTGTGGTAACTTTAGGAGTTTGAGCGTTCATAAATACTATCACGACCAAAATCATCAAAACTTTAATTTTTAATTAAAAACAGTGATAATTTTTTAAAATGTTTTGAATACGATTAAAACCACCTTATACACTGATTTTTATTATTACTATTTGTCATCATGTATACGTTGTAGTGCCCCTTCAGCAATCGCTCTTACCGTGATATCTGGATCATGAATCAATTGCATTAAAGTCACTTTATTTGTATTTAAATTACGTGCAACTTCCAAACGGATATCAGCATCTTTATCTTTCGCTAAAATTTCAAGTGCAGCTACAGGTACATATTCAAAACGTGCAACAACGCTTCGTACTGCCTGCATGGGGTCACGAGCTAAAATATAATAGATATCTTCAGCAGCTGAAAGATTGGTTGCAACAGAAATTTTAACGGACTGCTCAGGATCACACGCTAACCGTCTTAAAATGTTTTGTGGTGTTTTACGGTTACTGGCAACACGTTTTCTGATTGCCGCATCTTTATCGAAAGACAGCTCATAAAACATAGCCGCAGTTGTAGCGGGGTGTCCTGCATGGCGATAGCGTTCTTCAGCATTTCCGGTACATGCTGATAACATGATTAATATAGAAATTAATCCTAATAAATTCTTTAAATTTACCGATATAGTGAATGTTACATTCATTTTTTCAATATTATCAACTGCTAATATAAACATTAAGTATTAATTAATTATAACCTGTAAGCTGCTGTTTAATCATAACTTATGCCGCATCTTGTCTTGGCATGTCATGAATAAAACGTTATGCTGACATGATATTTAGCAATCAATTTTATTAGGGTTATTGAATTAGCCCAGAATAACTCAGGTAAAGTTTTGTCCGAAGAAGTCTCTCAAAAACCCCGTATTTTAGCTGTTGATGATTCACGCGTTATGCGCCGCGCGATGTCTAAAGTACTTAGTGCTGATTATGAAGTGATTGAAGTAGAAAATGGTGAAGATGCATGGACTATGCTGTTAAATGATGATTCGATTCATGTTGTTTTTACAGATCTTAATATGCCTTTTCTTGATGGCTTTGGCTTGCTTAAAAGGATGCGAGAGTCCGAGGACACTCGATTAAATGAAACCCCAGTCATTATTATCACAGGTAAAGACGACGATGATGAGACCAAGCAGGAAGCACTGGACAAAGGAGCTAATGATTTTATTACTAAACCATTTGACTCCATTCAGCTTCGGGCCCGGGCAAAAGCTCACATCACTTTCAAACAAACAACAACAAAACTTTCTGAAACATCGGATAAATTAGAACGTCAGGCCACGGTTGATGAAACAACCGGTTTAGGAGGGCAGCGTTATTTTTGTAAAGTGGGTGATGAAACACTTTCTTATGCTGTGCGCCATGGCGGACAATTTATTGTTAGCCGCATAGATATTGATAACTTTAATAAACTTTTTATCAAATATGGTAAAGAGATTATGGATAGTATCCTTCATGCTATTGGCGAGAAATTTTTACAGCTTATAAGACAAGAAGATACCATTGCTCGAATTGGCGTATCAAAATTTGCATTAATACTAAAAGAAACAAGTATAGAAGATACGACATCTCTGGTTGAAAGGATTCGCCAGGAAGTACAAAATATGTCTTTTAATATTCCTGGAAATGGGGGAGCGGTAAAATTAACCCTTAGTGCGGGTATATATGAAGCAAAATTAACTGCCGAGTTATTGTTTAACGAGATCATTAAAGAAACAGAAAAATATTTAGCTGAAGCGGTTTCAGCAGGCGGAAACCAGCTAATGAGTCATTCATCCGTCACTAAAACTAAAGTAGAAGAACCACCCGAAGAAGTTAATATTCTTGAGCTGCTCGAAAAACTAAAAGAGAATAAACCTGAAGAACTTCTTCCGCAGGTAGATTCTATTCTTTATCACATAAAACCATTACTTAAATTTCTTGCTGTTAATGCCAGAGATAAACTGCAG
>DAOVYB010000019.1 GCA_030635835.1 Gammaproteobacteria bacterium | reverse complement strand
GCTGAAAAACTTTGTATTATTTCGGAAGGATTAAATACCTTATTAGATGAGTTTCAACCGGATGAAATGGCGATTGAAAAAGTCTTTGTCAGCCAAAATGTTGATTCAGCTTTAAAATTGGGCCAGGCAAGGGGGGCAGCAATTAGTACGGTTGCTCTCAGAAAAATTCCGGTGAGTGAATACACGGCAACGCAAATCAAAAAAGCGGTCGTCGGAAAGGGTAATGCGGCTAAATCACAGGTACAGCACATGGTGGTGAATTTGTTAGGTTTATCGCAAGCACCACAAGAAGATGCCGCTGATGCGTTAGCTATTGCACTATGTCATGCGCATACCGGACAAACATTGGGAAATAGAATTGAAGCGCTTTCAAACAAACCTCGTGCCCGAAGAGCACGATAATAATGAATGAGGATTCTTCACGGATAGTTAGGGGGGAAGAGTACAAGGCAAAAGTCAACGAAAAAGCGGAGTGTACATTTAGTACATGAGCATTTTGAGGTGGCTTTTAACGCAGTAATCTCCCCCCCTAACTATTCGTGAATTTACATAAAAGATACATATGATAGGACGACTAAAAGGTATATTACTCACTAAACAACCACCAACCTTATTATTGGATGTGAATGGTGTGGGCTATGAAGTTGATGCACCGATGTCAACATTTTATCAGTTACCTGATGTTAATCAGGAAGTGATCTTACATACTCACCTCGTTGTGCGTGAAGATGTTCAACAACTTTGTGGTTTTGCTACTGAAGCTGAACGCAGTATGTTTCGTAGTCTGATTAAAATTAATGGTGTTGGGCCAAAATTAGCATTGAGTATTTTATCTGCAATTAGTGCAGATGATTTTGCTCGCTGTATACAGGACAGCGATACAGCAACACTAGTTAAATTACCTGGTGTTGGTAAAAAGACGGCTGAACGTTTAGTGATTGAGATGCGTGATAAGCTGAAGGATTGGCATACTGATCCAACATCTAATACTAAAACACCAGCAGGGATGATTGATATCGTACATCAGGCCGATCCGGTTGAAGAAGCGGTTAGTGCATTGATTGCACTGGGTTATAAACCTCCGCAGGCAAGTCGAATGGTGACTCAAATAGATAGTCGCGATTTAAGCAGTGAAGAAATTATTCGTGATGCATTAAAGGCATCCATTCAAAAGTAAAAACAATATGATTGAAAATGATCGTTTAATCACAGCAGACTCTCAAGATGGTGAAGAAGCTATCGACAGAGCCATGCGTCCTGAAAAACTGGCTGATTATGTTGGGCAACCTAAAGTACGTGAGCAAATGGATATTTTTATTCAGGCTGCACGTGGCAGGAAAGAAGCACTGGATCATGTTCTGATTTTTGGTCCACCAGGTTTAGGTAAAACAACCTTATCGCACATTATAGCGAACGAACTTGATGTCAATATGCGTCATACATCAGGACCGGTGTTAGAAAAGCCGGGAGACCTTGCTGCACTTTTAACGAATCTTGAACCACACGATGTCTTGTTTGTTGATGAAATTCATCGCTTAAGTCCTGTTGTTGAAGAAATTCTTTATCCAGCAATGGAAGATTACCAGTTGGATATTATGATTGGAGAAGGCCCTGCTGCACGTTCAATTAAACTGGATTTACCACCTTTTACTCTGGTTGGTGCAACAACCAGAGCCGGCTTATTAACCTCACCACTACGTGATCGCTTTGGCATAGTGCAAAGACTTGAATTTTATTCAACCGATGACCTTATCTCAATAGTAAAACGTTCAGCGAATATTCTTGGTGTTAAGTTAGATGACTCTGGTGCAAATGAAATAGCACGCCGTTCACGTGGTACACCACGTATTACTAATCGTTTATTACGCCGGGTACGAGATTATGCTGAAATTAAAGCTGATGGTGTGATTAACGAAGCAACAGCGACAAAAGCACTTGATTTGCTGGATGTAGATAAGTTTGGTTTTGATATGATGGATCGCCGATTGTTACTCGCCGTGATTGAAAAGTTTCAGGGTGGGCCTGTAGGTGTAGAAAATCTGGCTGCGGTATTAAGTGAAGAGCGTGGCACAATTGAGGATGTCATTGAACCCTATCTTATTCAACAAGGTTTTATAATGCGTACGCCACGTGGTCGGGTGGCAACACAAAATGCCTATTTACATTTTGGATTAAAGCCGCCTGAATCTGTTTCTCAATATTTATCAGATAATGAAGAATAAGAAAGCAAATTATAACCTGATCACACTAATTTGATTATTCTTAATATATTATAAAACAATGACTATTGAAAATGAGAACGTGTTCCTTTGGCCAGTACGCATTTACTATGAAGATACAGACTCAGGTGGTGTTGTTTATTATGCAAATTATCTGAAGTTTATGGAACGTGCACGTACAGAATGGCTGCGAGAAGAAGGTTTCGAACAGGATGAACTGATTGCAAATGATAATGTCATATTTGCAGTTCGTTCAGTTCAGGCAGATTATTTATCGCCGGCAAAATTTAATGATGAACTACTAATTTATACAAAAGTAATAAAGAAAGGTAAAGCGAGCATTACAGTCGAACAAGTAGTTAAAAGGGATGATACTTTATTGTGTAAAGGAGTAATTAAAATAGCGTGTTTGAATGCTAGTGATTTTAAACCGGCAGTATTGCCAAACAGTTTATATAATAAAATATAACCGTAATTAAGGGATAATATAGTGACAACCGAGCTTTCTATAATAAGTTTGATTTTTGATGCCAGTTTTCTGGTGCAGTTAGTCATGCTGCTTTTATTAATTTTATCCATTCTTTCCTGGGTTATTATCCGTTCAAAATGGATTATGGTACGAGACGCTAAAGTTGCAGCCGATTATTTTGAACGTCGTTTTTGGTCTGGTATTGATTTGGCTGAACTCTATGCAAAAATTGCCGGTAAAAAAAAACGGGTTGCAGGCTTAGAAGCCATTTTTGAATCCGGTTTTCGTGAATTTGCTCATTTGCGAAAAAGCCCGGGTATTGACCCTGTTGTTACTGTTGAAGGTGCACAACGCACTATGCGAGTTGCGCTGAATCGTGAAGTTGATGAACTGGAAAATCATTTATCCTTTTTAGCAACAGTTGGTTCTATTAGTCCTTATATTGGTTTGTTTGGCACGGTGTGGGGCATTATGAATTCATTTTTAGCACTGGGTGCGGTGCAACATGCTTCGATTAGTTCAGTCGCACCAGGTATTGCAGAAGCGCTGATTGCTACGGCGATGGGTTTGTTTGCCGCTATTCCAGCCGTAATTGCCTATAACCGTTACTCCAATGATATTGAAAGATTAATCAACCGATATGATATTTTCTCAGAAGAGTTTTCAACTTTGTTACAACGACAGGCCCACATTAGTTAATTTTTATGACTGAAATATCTTCAAAACGTTTTCGCAAACGCCGTATGTCAGAAATTAATGTTGTTCCTTACATTGATGTGATGCTGGTATTGCTTGTAATTTTTATGGTGACAGCACCGATGTTAACAGAAGGTGTGCAAGTTGAGTTACCACAAACGTTTGCTAAAACAATGGCAAAGGATCAGGAAGAGCCTGTTGTGGTCTCAGTTGATGTTAAAGGTCAATATTATATTAATATTGGTGATGATACAGACAAACCTTTATCGGTAGAAAAACTGATTACACGTGTTGCTGCTGTTCTGCGTCATCGTCCGGGACAGGGTGTTTATATTAAAGGGGATAAGTCAGTAAACTATGGTGCAGTTGTGACGATTATGGCTCAGTTACAAAAAGCCGGTGTTGCCAGGGTAGGTTTGATAACAGAAACTCCGGACTCATAATCAATGACTATCTGGCAAACGATTAAACGTAATCCAAGTGTACTTGTTTGGGCAATTATTATTCATCTACTAGCTTTTATTGCAATTGGCGTAAGTTTTAAATCATCTGAACCTAAGATTTCACTGGTAAAACAGCAAAAAGTTATTACTGCCGTTGCGATTGATGAAAATAAAATAAATGAAGAAATTAATAAATTAAAAAAGGCTGAAAAACAAAAACAACGTAAACAAAAACGTTTACAGGATAAAGCTAAAAAGGCGAAAAAAGATCGTAAAAAAGAAGAACAAAAATTACGTGCCTTAAAGAAAAAACAAAAAGAACAGGAACAAATAAATAAGAATAAACGTATTAAAGAAAAAAAACGACTGGCAGAACTTGAACGCAAACAAAAAGAAAGTCAGGATAAGCTGAACAAACTGGAAAAACAACGGCAGGAAAAACAAGCTTTACTTGAAAAAGAAGAAAAACAAAGGTTGGCAAAAATTGCGGCAGAAAAACGTGCGGTAGAGCAAAAGAAACGTGCAGTATATGAACAGAGTGAAGTTTTCAGATATGAAGGGTTAATTAAAAGTCAAATAACCCGTAACTGGATCTTCCCGGCCAGCTATCAAAAGGGAATGAAATGTAAGGTGCTGGTCAGGTTAATTCCAAGCGGAGATGTTGTAAGTGTTCGGGTTATTCAAAGTAGTGGTAATAGTGCTTTTGATCGTTCGGTTGAAATGGCTGTCAATAAAGCATCACCATTACCTGTACCACAATCAAGTACCGGATTATTTGAACATTTTCGTGAAGTTGAGCTTGTTTTTGATCCAAATGCCTAGATTTAGATGTGGATTGGGTTAAGGTGTAGAACACAGAAGCCAGCACATGAATAAATATTTATTTAGAAAAGAGTAGAAATAACGTAATGATTAATAAAAGTATTTCATATTTAATTCTATGGTTGGCATCCAGTTCTCTGGCTCATGCCGTTTTAACAATTGAAATTACGCAGGGAACAGAAGGTGCCCAACCTGTTGCAATAGTGCCTTTTGAATGGAAGGGTAAAGGAACAGCCCCGGCAAGTTTAAAAAATATTATTGCAGCAGACTTACAACGTAGTGGTCAGTTTGCTCCTTTACCCGATAAAGATCTAATTTCAAAACCGCATGCAGGTAACCAGGTAAAATATAAAACATGGCGAGCTTTAAATGTTGGTTACCTTGTTGTGGGTAAAATCCATGAGCTGTCTGATGGCAGTTTTCAGGTTCAATTTCAGTTACTGGATGTTTTTAAAGGACGCCAGCTGGCAGGTTACAGTATTCGAAGTTTAAACAGTGGTTTACGCCGTACTGCACACCACATAAGCGATATTATTTATAAAACGATTACGGGTGAAGAGGGCGCATTTAATACGCATATTTCTTATATAACGGTAACCCGAAATAATAAGAATAAAAAATTATATCAGCTCGCAATCGCAGATGCCGATGGTTATAACGAAAAAATCATTTATAGCTCATCGCAGCCATTAATGTCACCAAGCTGGTCACCTGATGGTACACGCCTGGCGTATGTTTCTTTTTTAAATGGTCGCCCGGAAATATATGTGCAAAATATTTTTTCTGCTAAAAAAGAAAAACTGGTTTCGTTTAAAGGTTTAAATAATGCGCCACGCTGGTCACCTAATGGAAAATATCTTGCGCTAACTTTATCGAAAGATGGCAATCCTGAAATTTACATTATGAATGTGAACTCCAGAAAATTAACGCGTATTACACGAAGTTATGCAATTGATACAGAACCAGAATGGTTGCCTGACAGTACAGGGTTGATTTTTACTTCAGATCGGGGAGGTGTACCTCAATTGTATGAGATAAAACTCTCTCATTACAGGCCAACAGGCAGAGCACAGCGTTTAACCTTTGAAGGAAATTACAATGCACGTCCTGCAGTTTCTGCAGATGGTCGATATATTGCAATGGTGCATCGCTCGCAGGGAAAGTTTAGAATTGCTGTTCTGGAACGAGAGACAAAACATTTTAATATACTAACCAACGGACAACTGGATGAATCTCCCAGTTTTGCCCCAAATGGTCGCATGATCATTTATGCAACAGAAGAAAAGTATCGTGGCATATTATCTGTTGTATCTGTTGATGGACGGGCACGACAAAGATTAAGTTTTAATAAAGGTGATGTGAGGGAGCCAGTATGGTCCCCATACAAGGTTAACAAATGACGAATAGCGAGAAATCAGATAACGGCGTTAAAAAATTATTCAAAATGCTCACTTACTTATTGTAAGCTCCGCTTTTTCATAACTTTTTGCCTTGTTCTCTGACTTCTTGCTATCCGTCATAGGTTTTAAAAAATTATTTAGGAATGTAAGGAGCATAATGTGATTAAATTAATGCGCTATTTTATAATACTCAGTGTCATTGTGACTTTGGCCGGTTGTAACTTAGGGCCATTAAAAAAACGTGGTGGCCAGTCAAGTGATGAGCAACAGCAGGATAATCAATACAGTTCTACTGATGAAGATTCAGCTAAAAAGTTTACTTCCGGTAGTGCTTTGGAAGTCAGTTCATTAAATGATCCTAACAGTCCTTTATCGCAACGTGTTTTATATTTTGATCTGGATAGCAGCCAGATAAAAGATGAAGACCGCGAAATTATTACTGTACATGCAGAATTTCTTGCAGCTCATTCAGATATAACAATTGTTCTGGAAGGTCATGCTGATGAACGAGGTTCACGTGAATATAATATTGCACTAGGTGAAAAACGTGCGAAATCTGTAAAACAAATCATGACGTTGCAGGGTGTGGCAGAAAATCAAATTCAGGTGATTAGTTTTGGCGAAGAGCGTCCTGTTGCACTAGGCCATGATGCCTCTGCATGGAATTTGAATCGTCGTGTAGAAATTCTTTATACTGGTTATTAATATGAAAAAAAGTACATGGGTTATTTTAGTTTCTCTTTTTGTTAGCAACGCAAGTTCAGTTGTGATTGCCGCAGAAAATGAAATGAGCGTAGAAGACCGCCTTAAGCGAATGGAACGATTAGTCAATAGTAAAGGTTTGGTTGATATCATGGTTCGTGTGGAAAGCCTGCAAAGTGAATTGCAACGTCTTTTGGGTGAAATTGAATTACAAAAACACAGTCTGGATGAAATAAAAAAACGCCAGCGTGACCTGTATGTTGATATTGATCGCCGTTTACTTCAAATTGAACGTGGTTCTGGTTCCAGTAGAACTTCAGTTCCTTTGCCTCAACCGGTTGAACAAAAACCAGTAATGAGCAAAAACAGATCTATATCTGTTTCTAGCAAACCAACCTCATCAGCAAAAGTAATTAAAAATAAAGAGGGAGAACAGGTTGCCTACCAGAAAGCTTTTGATTTATTACGTGCGCTTCGCTATGAAAAAGCAACACAAGCCTTTCGCCAGTTTTTAGAAAATTATCCGGATGGACGTTATGCACATATTGCACAATATTGGTTAGCTGAAACAAGTTATCATACAAGAAAATATGATGTGGCTGTTCAGGATTACCAGACCTTAATCGATCAGTATCCTAATAGTCCAAAACGTGCTGATGCATTATTAAAAATTGGTTATAGTCAATTTGAATTAAAATCATTTTCCAAAGCTAAAATTGTTTTGAAAAAATTAATTCAATCTTATCCGGGTACTACTGAAGCCGGTCAGGCAGAAAACTTATTGCAAAAAATACGCTTGCAAAAAGTTCGGTAAATTTCATGTCGCAAATTAAAGAAACTGAAGCAGATGTTGAATCATCTGCTTCACGTTTACGTATTACTGAAATTTTTTATTCCTTGCAGGGTGAATCCCGAACATCTGGTTACGCGACAGTATTTGTTCGCTTAACCGGTTGTCCATTACGCTGTGAATATTGTGACACCACCTATGCATTTAAAGGTGGAGAATGGTTTTCATTGCAGGATATTCTGTCTGAAGTAAAAAAATACAATGCAAAATATATTACAGTTACGGGCGGTGAACCTTTAGCACAGAAACAGTGTATTAATTTACTGAAGTTACTATGTGATGAAGGTTATGAGGTTTCATTAGAAACAAGTGGTGCGCTTGATATATCTGCTGTTGATAAACGTGTTAGTCGTGTCATGGATTTGAAAACACCTGCCTCAAAAGAAGAGGCAAAAAACGATTATAATAATATTGAATTGTTAACCGCTCATGATCAATTGAAATTTGTTATTTGTGATCGCAATGATTACGAATGGGCTGTTAATAAAATTAAAGAATATGATTTGTTATCTCGATGTGAAGTTTTCTTTTCTACAAGCCATCAACAATTAAAACCACAACAACTTGCAGACTGGATTATAGAAGATCAGCTCGCAGTACGCTTTCAAATGCAACTCCACAAGTATTTGTGGAACGATGAGCCGGGCCGTTAATACTTAAAAAGAATAACCACGGGGAACACGGGGAACACGGGGTTTATAATTTTAATTTCTTTTCCCCGTGTTCCCCGTGCCCCCAGTGGTTTTATCTTTTCTTTTCTTTTCTTTTCTTTTTTGTTTCTTGTAAAATTATCTTATGACTAAAAAAGCCGTTGTTCTTGTTTCCGGGGGATTAGATTCCGCCACCACACTCGCCATTGCCCGTGACTCTGGCTATGACTGTTATGCCATGAGTTTTAATTATGGTCAGCGACATCAAATTGAACTAGAAAGTGCTAAAACGGTTTCTTCCAGTCTTGGCGTGGTTGAACACAAAGTTGTTAATCTTGGTTTAGGTGACATTGGTGGCTCTGCTTTAACCGATGACACTATTGCGGTACCTCATAATTCATCAAAGGGCATTCCTGAGGGAATACCCGTTACCTACGTACCTGCGCGTAATACCGTATTTTTATCTTTAGCTTTAGGTTGGGCCGAAGTTCTGGATGCGGAAGCGATATTTATTGGCGTTAATGCCGTTGACTATTCGGGCTATCCGGATTGTCGTCCTGAATATATTGCCGCTTTTCAGACCATGGCTAATTTAGCAACAAAAAGAGGTGTAGAAGGCCAACTGATTAAGATTGAAACACCCTTAATTCATTTAAGCAAGGCTGAAATTATTCAAAAAGGGGTAGAATTAGGCATTGATTACTCTCAAACATTGTCCTGTTATTCGCCTGATGTTAAGGGTAAAGCATGTGGTAAGTGCGATTCGTGTCTCTTGCGTCAACAAGGTTTTGAAGCCGCCAATATTCCCGATCCAACATGCTATTCCATTTTGAAATCTGAAGATTGAAAATTGCACTGTTGCGCTAATTCCCGTTTTTACGGGTTACTTCATTAATTGCTTCGGCTATAATTCAGTCCATAATAAAAACATTTTTATTGTTAAATAAGCATAAAAATCAATTAGTTACTTCAGAGGACTTTAGGTATGTCATTCGAAAGCTTCTTATCGGCTCAATCATTTTTCTTGTGGTCGACATTCATTCTTGCCTTTATTTTAGGCTTAGTTGTTAATAAAACAAATTTCTGCACCATGGGGGCTGTATCAGATTTAGTTAACATGGGTGATACGGGCCGTTTCCGCGCCTGGGTATTAGCTGCAACAGTTGCCCTGATTGGCGTCATGGTTCTTGAAGCTCTGGGACGAGCAGACCTTTCTTCAACTCTTCCTCCTTATCGTGGTAGTGAGTTCCAGTGGGGGCGTTATATCCTTGGTGGCGTACTCTTTGGTATAGGTATGACGTTCGCCAGTGGTTGCGGTAATAAAACGCTGATTCGTATTGGCGGCGGCAACATTAAGTCAATTTTTGTTTTTGCCGTGATTGCTGTGATAGCTTATTACATGGTTGATCCATTTAAAGAACTACCTGCAACCTGGTACCAGTCTTATTTCGCACCATGGTTAGGTGTCGCTTCAATGTCTCTTAGCACACCTCAGGATTTAGGTAGTATTACCGGTAACTGGTTTGGGGTTTCTGCATTAACGATGCGCCTTATTTTAGGTACTGTTGTTGCAGCCATTGCATTACGTTATATCTTTAAGTCTGCTGAGTTCCGCAAAAGTGCTGACAATGTTTTTGCCGGCGTTACAATCGGTGTCATTGTATTACTTGCCTGGTATTTCACTTCAAATGTTGCTGTAAACACAGAAGATGGCTCTTTCAGCATGACCCAGTTCTATGGTGAATGGGACATGATGATGGATAGCGAAGAAGGTAAGCCAAAAAATGGTTCTACTAATCTTCAAGCACAGTCATTTACCTTCATTAGTCCAATAGGCCAGATGTTTGGCTATATTGGTTCAAGTTTTTCAAGTGCCTTTTTAAGTTTTGGCGTGGTTGCGGTATTAGGTGTGATTTTCGGCTCATTAATATGGTCACTTGTTACTCGTAGCTTCCGTATTGAATGGTTTAACTCGTTCAAGGACTTCTACATGCACATGATCGGTGCTGTTTTAATGGGGTTTGGTGGTGTATTAGGCATGGGTTGTACTGTCGGTCAGGCTATCACCGGTGTATCAACATTAGCTCTGGGCTCATTCCTGGTATTCATTAGTATCGTATTTGGTAGTGCAATCACCATGAAAATCCAGTATTACCAGATGGTATATGAAGAAGAAGCCACTTTTGTTAAGTCACTTTTAAGCTCATTAGTTGATATGAAATTGCTACCAGCGAGCATGCGTAAATTAGACGCAATTTAATTGAAATATTAGGGAATTATCGACTCATTGGGGCTTGTTATTCCCCGTGAGTTCGGTAAAATTCCGGCCTCCAAACAAGGGCCGTTAGCTCAGTTGGTAGAGCAGTGGACTTTTAATCCATTGGTCCCGCGTTCGAGTCGCGGACGGCCCACCATACAATCAAAGGCTTAGCAGAAATGCTAAGCCTTTTTTGTTTCTTCCGCTGTGACCTTCAAAAATATCCAGTTTTGTCACTAAAAACCGTCTTGGCAGGCTTCAACTTAAAAGTGTATATATGGTTAAAAATTAGTCATTTTTCTTGTGTTTTATCTGAAGATTATTGTGATTTATTTTCTTTTTATCTGAAAAATGGGTTGTTATACTGGCTGCGGCTTTAAGTTGTTTAGCTAACGGGTAAGGAAAGTTAAAAATAATGAGAACAATTATTGTGGCGAGTCTAATTTTTTTATTCTGGTTTATGCTTTCAGGACATACCGAAGCTTTACTGATCGGACTTGGTATATTCTCAACGCTGCTTAGTGTTTACCTCTCAAAACGTATGAATATCATTGACCATGAAAGCTACCCCGTTCATTTAAGTTTTCGCTTGCTGCGTTACTACCTGTTTCTGGGCAAAGAAATCATAAAGGCAAACATTGATGTGATGAAAAGAATCATCACACCTGGAAACTCTATTAGCCCGCAAATCATCACAATCCCTGCGAGTAAACAAACTGATTTAAGCAAAGTTATTTATGCTAACTCCATTACCTTGACCCCGGGCACAGTGACACTGGAATTAGCGGGAGATGAAATTAAGATTCATGCATTAAGCAAGGAAGGTGCAGAAGATTTACAGAGCGGAAAAATGGCGAAAGCTGTTCCGGATAACGGGGAAATCGCATCATGATGTACACCGTCGCCATTATTGCAATTTTGATTACGATTTTATTGGCACTGGTTCGTGCTTTACTGGGCCCCACTGTTTACGACCGTATTGCAGCAATGAATATGCTGGGCACTAAAACACTTTTACTTATCGCGGTGTTTGCTTTTTTAACAGGTAGGCATGATTTGCTGGATATTGCTTTGGTTTATGCGTTGATCAATTTTATTGGAACGGTTGCTGTTTTAAAATTAGTCGAGCAGGGAAATTTTTATACTGATGGTGAAACTGCCATTGAAAATCAGCAAAAGGTGAGTGAAAAATAATGTTGGAAATACTCAGTTGGATTTGTCTGGTTCTAGGTGGTTTGCTTGGTATTATCGGTGGAATAGGTGTGATCCGTTTTCCTGATTTTTATACTCGTCTTCATGCTGTCGGAACGACAGACACATTATGTGCTGCATTATTTTTATTAGGCCTAAGTTTTCAGGCAGGTTTAACCCTTGCCAGTTTTAAATTATTTTTGATTTTTGCTTTTATATTTTTTACCAGCCCAACGTCATCACACTCATTAGCAAATGCTGCCATGTTGGGTGGACTTAAACCAAAGCTGGATAAGTAATGATTGATAATATTGTTGATATCACATTATTAACTCTGCTTGCCATTCACGCTATTGCTATCATTCGCATGCGAAGTTTGTTCGCGGTCGTTATGTTATTCGGTGGTTTCAGTTTTTTATCAGCAGGTTTGTTTGTTGTCATGGATGCAGCCGATGTGGCCTTTACTGAAGCAGCGGTCGGTGCAGGCATATCCACTATTTTGATGTTAGCAACACTGGCATTAACCTATGCCCCTAAATCTGAAAAAGAAGAAACCTTACCAACACATAAACCGTGGCTCCCTTTGACCGTTGTATTTATAACCGGTGCATTGCTCATATACGGTACATGGGATCTTCCTGCCTTTGGTGATCCTGATGCACCTGCACAAAAACATGTTGCTCCTTATTATTTAGAAAAAAGTTTACCCGAGACGGGTGTGCCTAACGTGGTAACCGCAGTACTGGCGAGTTATCGTGGCTTTGATACGTTAGGTGAAGTGACCGTTATCTTTACCGCAGGCATCGCAGTACTGCTTTTAATCGGTGGACCTCGTCGCCGCTCAAAACCTAAAATTGAAAAGACAGGGGATAACATTGAAACATAACCTGATCTTAAAAGTTGTTGCAAAATTTTTGATTCCTTTAATTTTCCTGTTTGCACTTTATGTGCAATTTCATGGAGACTTTGGACCCGGAGGTGGTTTTCAGGCGGGTGTTATTTTTAGTGCCGCAATCATTCTTTATGCACTGGTTTTTGGAGTCGACATGGCAAAGCAAGTCATCCCTCCTTATATTTTGCGCGTTCTCGCGAGTCTAGGTGTTTTGATTTATGCCGGCACGGGTGTAGCGACGTTGTTACTCGGCGGAAAATATTTAGAGTATGGTGTGTTAGGTTCAACTCAAGTCGCGGGGCA
Source organism: Gammaproteobacteria bacterium (assembly GCA_030635835.1). Next base: position 1,974 of record DAOVYB010000019.1, on the reverse strand, counting down.
GCATCTTGGCATATTAGTTATTGAACTCGGTGTGGGTATGACTGTAATGGCAGTCATGTTGATTATGTTCTTTGCTTTCGCAGAGCGAGGTCGCGCTGAACCTGAATTAGAACATGAATATAATCAGGAACAGGAATAATATGGATTTAATTATTGGACATTATAATTACTGGTTAGTCATCATTATTATGATGGCAGGATTTTACACAGTCATTAGTCGCGGCAACCTGATTAAAAAAATTGTGGGCTTGAATATTTTTCAGGTGTCTGTGTTTTTACTTTATATCAGTATTGGTAATGTGAAAGGCGGCGCAACGCCCATTATAGAAGAAGGCGTTACGCTTTATTCAAACCCATTACCCCATGTATTAATTCTTACCGCGATTGTGGTTGGTGTGGCAACGACTGCATTGGGTTTAGCGTTGGTAATACGTATTAAGGAAGCCTACGGCACCATAGAAGAAGACGAAATACATAATCAGGATCAATCGTTGTGATAGAAAGTCATTTAAGCCTTCTTATTGTTGTTATCCCATTAATCACCGCGCCTCTTGTTGCTGCTTTGCCTAATGGCCGTCTGCCATGGTTGGTTAGCACCTTTGTAAGTTGGTCAATATTTTATCTTGCATGCTGGCAGTTAATGAATGTCAGTACGGGTAATGTTATTAGTTATGAACTTGGTGGTTGGGCACCGCCATGGGGAATCGAATATCGCATTGATGCCGCAAATGCATTAGTGGCTTTAATTGTATCGGGGATAGCCGCATTGGCTTTACCATATGCTCTTAAAAGTGTTGCCAGTGAAATTCCTGAAAAACAACATTCATTATTTTATGCCGCCTTCATGTTATGCCTGACCGGTTTATTAGGCATAACACTAACGGGTGATATTTTTAACCTCTTTGTCTTTTTAGAAATATCTTCATTATCATCTTATGCTTTAATTAGTCTGGGTAAAAAACGTCAGGCACTGACCGCGGCTTATCAATATCTGATCATGGGTACGATTGGTGCGACGTTCTTTATTATTGGTGTGGGTTTGTTATATGCCATGACCGGCACATTAAATATGATGGACTTGTCGCAACGCTTACCTGAGTTATATGAACATCGCACTATACACACAGCATTTGCCTTTATTATGGTCGGCTTTGCTTTAAAGCTGGCTTTATTCCCGTTACATCTCTGGTTACCGAATGCCTATACCTATGCACCAACTGTCGTCACGATTTTTCTTGCGGCCACCGCGACCAAGGTTGCTGTTTATGTGATGCTCCGTGTTGTTTTCACTGTATTTGGTTTTTCGTTTATTGAAAATACGCCGACCGATGAATTATTTATATTGCTCTGTGTGATGGGCATATTAATGATGTCGTTTTACGCTATTTATCAAAAAGACAGCAAACGTTTGCTGGCTTACTCCAGTGTGGCACAAATTGGTTACATGATGCTGGGCATTGGATTAGGTAGCGTATTGAGTGTCACTGCAACACTCGTTCATTTATTTAATCATGCGCTAATGAAAGGCGCTTTGTTTATGGCTATTGGCGCATTGGTTTACCGCATTGGTTCGAGTCGGCTTGAACACTTTTCCGGGTTAGGTAAACAAATGCCCTGGACGTTTGCCGCGATTGTTATTGCAGGTTTAAGTTTAATTGGTGTACCGGGTACAGCCGGTTTCATTAGTAAATGGTATTTGGTGCTGGCTGCAATAGAACAACAACATTGGTTGATTGTTGCAGTTATATTAATCGGTTCCTTGTTAGCCGTGATTTATGTCTGGAAACTGATTGAAGTGTTGTATTTCAAACCGGTTAACGAATCAACTCAGTCGTCAGTGGCATCAGTAAAAGAAGCCCCCCTGATGTTATTAATTCCCATGTGGATTTTGGTACTGGCGAATGTGTATTTTGGTTTTAATACTGAATTGACCGTAGGTACAGCAGAACAAGCCGTTAAACTTCTGATACCGGG
>DAOVYB010000051.1 GCA_030635835.1 Gammaproteobacteria bacterium | reverse complement strand
TGATGGAAAACGCATCATCGTATTAGCTAAAGGTCGTTTGGTTAACTTAGGTTGTGCAACAGGTCATCCAAGTTTTGTAATGTCCGCATCGTTCACAAACCAGGTAATGGCACAAATGGAATTCTTTGCTAATGCAGAAAAGTACAAGAATGAAGTTTATATTTTGCCTAAAGTACTGGATGAAAAAGTTGCACGTTTGCATTTAGCAAAAGTTGGCGCTTACCTCAGTACTTTATCTCAGGAACAAGCGGATTACATTAGCGTGCCAGTTGAAGGTCCCTTCAAACCTGAGCACTATCGTTACTAAAAAAAGAGCTAACGCAAAGACGCGGAGACGCAGAGAACGCAAAGTAAAACTTTTAACTTTATGAACTCTGTGGCTTCGTTATCTCTGCGTTATAATAGTTCGTTTCTGGCAAAGAAAGTAATTCCTTTGCGACCTTTGCGCCTTTGCGCCTTTGCGTTAAGAGATCTAATATATGGAAAGCCAACAACAATACCCACAACAATTTAGTTTTGAGTTTTTCCCTCCGAAAACACCAGAAGGGGCAGAAAAACTTATCAAAGTCAGAGAAAAGCTTGGTGTATTAAAACCAAAATATTTTTCTGTTACCTTTGGCGCGGGTGGTAGTACACAGCAAGGTACTTTTGATACTGTTACTTCTATTCAGAATGCAGGCTTTAATGCTGCGCCTCATTTGTCCTGTGTTGGTTCAACTAAGGAAAATATTCGTGAAATTCTAAAAACTTACATGGATAAGGGCATAAACCGCATTGTTGCTTTACGTGGTGATATGCCATCAGGCACGCAGGATATTGGTGAATTCCGTTATGCAAATGAACTGGTTGAATTTATTCGTAATGAAACTAATGATCATTTTCACATTGAAGTTGCTGCTTATCCGGAATTTCATCCACAGGCCACTTCAGCAGAAAATGACTTAAATAACTTCAAACGAAAAATTGATGCAGGTGCAAACAGTGCAATCACTCAATATTTTTTTAATCCTGATGCTTATTTTCGTTTTGTAGATGACTGTGAAGATCTCAATATCACTGTTCCCATTGTGCCAGGTATCATGCCTATCACGAATTATACTCAACTAGCACGTTTCTCCGATATGTGTGGTGCAGAAATTCCACGCTGGATTCGCAAGCGATTAGAAGGCTATGGCGATGACAGAGATTCTATCAAAGCATTTGGTGAAGACGTAATTAGTGAAATGTGCCATCAACTTCTTGAGGCTGGTGCACCCGGATTACATTTTTATACTATGAATGTCACTACCCCAACATTAGCAATATGGGAAAACCTGGGTTTATAATCAGGTTTCGTGAACTTTTTCACTTATTCGAAAAACTACACGCATTATAATTACATCGTCACTATTATAGATAATAAAAAAAGGGGAATATTATGGGTAACGTACAAATGCAAGCTTTAGCACTTAAAGTAGCACAGGTTGTAACAATGTTAACCGGGACTGCATTTACAGCATTTAATTTGTTCAGCTTCAAAGTTGTAAAAAATGGTTATTACTTTCACGATGATAATCAAACATGGTTAGCTGTTGGTGTAACCAGCCTTGCCGTTTCATATATCATCAAAAACTGGAAGAACATGTAAAATATTTTACTTCTAAGATATATAAAAAAGGCGAAAGTTTTTCGCCTTTTTTTGTTTTTAAGAACTATTTTATGTACTCTTTAATCTATGCGCATTCCCAGAATATACCTTCCTACTCAATTAACTAGCGGCGATTCAATTGAATTAACTGAGCATGCCTTTCAGCATGCAATAAAAGTATTGCGCCTTAAGCAAGATGCAAGGCTTATTTTATTTGATGGCCTGGGCACTGAGTTCTCTGCTTCAATTGAAACCATAAATAAAAAAGACGCATCAGTAATAATCAACGAAGCAATAGACTCTAACCCTGAGTCTGCTTTATCCATTCATTTGGGTTTAGGTATCTCAAAAGGTGAAAGAATGGATTTCGCCATTCAAAAAGCGGTGGAACTTGGCATAACAGAAATAACACCATTATTTACTGAACATTGTGTCGTTAACCTTGATGAAAAACGCATAAAAAAACGATTACAGCATTGGCAGGGAATTATTATTAGCGCATGCGAACAATGTGGCAGAAATGTCTTACCTCATCTGAATACAACCGATACTCTCTTAAATTGGGCAGAGACAATTAATGAAATATGTATCGTCTTTGATCCCCTGGCAACATCAACATTAAAAAATCTCACACCAAATAACAGCAGTGTTAATTTAATTATTGGACCGGAAGGTGGGCTAAGTGCTAACGAAATATTGGAACTTGAGAAAAAAACGAACTTTCATAAAGTTAAATTTGGACCACGTATCTTACGCACAGAAACAGCGGCTGTTTCTGCAATTACTGCTATCCAATTACTATGGGGTGACTTGCTCAAGTAAAAATTAAAATAAGTTTAGGCCAGTCAGACGATTTTCAATTTCATCGATATTAGGAATCAAAGCTTTTATCCCGGCTAACTTAATAAAACCAGCTACCGTTTGTCTGCTGTCATCAGGTTCAGCTTCATCCTGCAGTTCCTGATCTTTAACGATTGCCAAACTGGGAATACCCTGCGATAAAATACCAATATAAGGTAGCTGGGGATTAGCATTAAGTGTATTTAAAACCGCTATTCGACTATTTTTTATCGGCGCCTGCACATCTTTACCACTTACCCCTTCAAATGAAAGAATAGGTATCTTTTTATCGCGCCAGTCAATATGGCCAAGAAACCATTCGGGCGCTTCACTAAGAGGTACAGGTTGCTTATACCCAATAACTTCAGCAATAGCAGCATTCGGTAACAAGGCTGTTTCACCATGTAATGGAATAGTTAAACAATGAATAGTGCCCGTACTTTGGCCTGACGAAGTGATTTCTGTTGTATGTGCCACAATATTTACCTCTTAAAGAGAGACTCTTGTACAAAAACTATATAACTTGTTATCTATGATCTCAATGTGTGTGTTGATAAAAAGACGCAAGTTCTTTTGCTAACATCTCTGGTGTTCCACTAAAATTCACAGCTATTTTTTTTGCCACACTTTCAGACATTGCACTAATTACACAGCTCTCAGGCTCCTGCACCCAGACCTGACCACCTTTTGTTGCTAATACTTCACATCCATCAACACCATCATCACACATGCCGCTAAAAATAATTGCTCCTGCATAATTTTTATAACGTAGCGCAACCCCCTTAATTACATCGTTGATACATGGTGAATAACGTTTTTTTTCTTTTAATGTTTGTAACTCAACAGCTCCAATTGGGTTTATAACTAAAGATTTATCTGTTGGTGCCACCAGTACTTCATGATGTCTGACAACGTGTCCAGCGTCGGGGACTGTAACCCTAAACTTGGTATATCTATCCAGCTGCTCTGCTAATAGTGACACAAAGTTTTCACCTAAATGCTGTGCAACAATAAAGCTAACGGGTAAACCTTCTGGAATTTCTGATAAAAATCGTTTAACTGCATCAGGGCCACCTAATGAAGCACCCAGAACCCAAACATTTTTTGCTAACTCATCTTTGCTGGTATTTATTTCTGAATTACTGTTTTTTCCAATCTTTTTTATATCCGAAAAATTTTCATCCCGGTTATTTCTGCCCGTTATATCTGCAATTTTCTGTAATAGTTTACTATTCCACTTTGATGACGATTTAGGTTCATTCAGTGTTAAAGCAGATACATCATTAATAATAACAGGAATTCTTGATTGTTCTAGTAACTGTTCTAAATAATCAAGGTGTTCATCTTCTATTGCTTCCATATCAAAAAGTACAACGTCACTTTCAATACTATCCAGCTTTGTCATAAATTTATCGGTTAACGATTCATTTAATACAACTTCAATTCCACTGTGCTCCATCGATTTTTGTAAATAATTTCGATGACTAACAGAATCAGAGGTAATAGCTATACGTATATTGTCAGTTTCAGCTTGCATCATATTGAGGGGAAATACATGCATTTTATTAACATGTTAATTATAAAAAGTACTATGCATCTTGTCCGATAAGAACATGTATATTATCCAGCAGATCAGCCTCTGTAAAAGGTTTGCCCATATAGATATTTACACCAATTGTAGCAGCACGATCACGATGTTTTTGTCCAGTACGTGATGTAATCATAATTATAGGAATGTTTTCTAATCTTGGATCATTACGCATATTAGTTGCTAACTCAAAACCATCCATTCTTGGCATTTCCACGTCAAGTAACATAATGTCCGGAATAGTTTCCTGTAATTGTGACAGAGCATCTACACCATCTTTTGCTGCTACTACCTGCATTTCATTACGCTCTAACAATCGTGTTGTGACTTTACGTACTGTTATTGAATCATCCACAACCATAACTACTGGTGTTGTATCTTCTTCTTTTTCAACCACAACCGGAGCTGAAGCCACAAAATCGGTTTGATCTGTTGTTGCTTCAAGACGGATTATTGTTGCTAAATCAATAATTAAAACAACACTACCGTCACCCATGATAGTTGCACCGGATATTCCGCGTAATGTGCTGAGCTGTGGACCAACAGATTTAACAACAATTTCACGACTACCTAATAATGAGTCAACCAGAATAGCAGCTCGATGTTCACCACTTTTTACCATTAACATTGAAATCTGCTGATCATCATCTAATTTCATTTCGTTTATGCCCATAACAGTACCAAGATGCATAAACTTATAATTTTCACCAACCCAGCTATATTGCTGGTCTTCGCTGTCTATTATTTCTTTTATTTGATTTACGTTAACGCGCTCTACACCATCAACACTCAGTAGTGGTACCGCATACGAATCATCACCAATCATGACCATCAAGGCACGAGTAATGGCTAATGTTAATGGCAGGCTAACAGTAAAGCTTGTGCCTTTATCTTTTTCTGTATCAATGGAAAAAATACCGCCAAGTTGCTTAATTTCGGTATTTACAACATCCATACCAACACCGCGGCCTGCAATCTGACTAACTGATTCAGCAGTACTAAAGCCAGACTGCATAATCATTTCCAGCAACATATCTTTAGTCACGGGTGTTTCAGTGTTTATTAAACCTTTAGATATCGCTTTAGAGCGAACAGCCTCAAGATCAATACCGGCACCATCATCCTGAATTTTTATCAGAATCTCTGAGCCTTCATTTGAAATAGTAAAATGAATATTACCTTCTGCAGATTTACCCGCTTTTAATCGATCTTCTGGTGATTCGATACCATGTGCTATCGCATTACGTAGCATATGTTCAATAGGTGAAATAATACGTTCAAGAACCGTACGATCTAATTCTGAATCTACACCCTCGAGATGTAATTCCGCATGCTTGCCTAACTCACTACATGTCTGCCGTACAATACGGCGTAAACGCGCAGCCTGACCAGAGAAAGGTATCATGCGAGTTCGCATTAAACCTTCTTGTAGATCGGTGTTTACACGAGATTGTTGTAACAACAATGTTTCTGATTCACGCGTTAGATTATTCAGAATGCCACGTAAACTATCCAAATCTCCCAGTGACTCCATCATTGCACGTGATAAATGTTGCATAGTGGTAAAGCGATCCATTTCCAAAGGATCAAATTTTTCCTGGGCGGCACTTAATTCTTCATTCTTATATTCAATTTGTGTTTCAGTTTCAATTTCAAATTGACGTAATTGTTCACGCAAACGACTTACAGTGTCATCAAATTCAGTGATGTTATATCTAAAGTTATTTGTTTGTTGTTCCAGTCGAGAGCGATAGATACTAACTTCACCAGCAAAGTTTACAAGGTTATCTAACAGATCCGCTCTTACACGTACTTGTTCAGTTTGAACACGTCCGGCTTTTCGTCTGTCATGATCATCTTCAGCAGGAACATTAGCTTCACTCTTTTTCGCAACAACTTCTGGTTCTGGAGTTTGTACTGCTTGTTCTACCTGAACCTCTAATGGAATTATTTTATCATTCTCTACTTCAAGCTCGATATTTTCTTCTGTGATTTCAGGTAATTCTAAATCAGATAGATCCAGAGGTTCTTCAACTTCGATTTCAGGTAACTCCAGATCCGATAGTGTTATTGAACCGTCAACTTCTTCTCTGAGATCTTCTTCGAGTTTTTCTAATTCGGGTATCTCTATAGCGGCTAGATCTGATAAAGATTCCTCTTTAATTTCAATCTCATTTTTAACATCGGCAGCAGCTGTATCTTCTTCAAGCGGTGAAACGTCAGCAACAGGTGCTTCAATGGTGACTTCCAGCTCATTGCTCGCACCACGATTTTCCAGCATCGCATCTACTTCACTGATTAAATCAGAAGCAGGTGTTAAACCGCTATGACCCTGTACAAGCTCCAGCATTTTTACTAATCGATCCTGAGAGCGCTGTACCAAATCAAACATAGGTTTTGATGGTTGCATATGTCCATCAACAACAGCCGTTAATAATGATTCAATGCTATGGCCTAAATCACCTAATTCTGCAATGCCCGCCATACGTGCACCACCTTTTAAGGTATGCAGCTGGCGTTGTAATTCTTTTACAAATTCCTGATCAGCCGGGTTTGATACCCAGTCATGAATGGTTTGATCGCTTTCATCAAGAATTTCCGTTCCTTCTTCAAGAAAAATTTCCAGTAACTCTTCATCATAGTCCGCCATTGGTGGTGGTGGCGGAGCAACAACAGGTGCAGCAGGTTCAACTGCTACAGGCACTTCAATTTCTACATTATTAACTTCAGCAGGTGGCTCTAATTGTATTTCAACTTCTTCTTTTAAAGATGCAATATCTCTGGGGAGTGCTTCAATACGTGCTAATAAGATTTCATGTTCAGGAACTTTTGCTCCGAGTTTATCAAGGCAGTCAACATATGCTTCTATCAAAGAAACTGTATCTTTTAGCTCAGATAATGCATTTTCAGGAAAATTCTGCTCATTATCCTGTAAATGTTTTACATAATGTTCAAAACTGGAACATACCGATGCAAGTTTATCGACACCTGTCGTTCGTGAGCTTCCAGTTAAGGTATGCAGTGATCTTAATAAACTCTGTTCCGGTCCTTTCCTGCCGTCATACCATGAATCTATATATGTTCTTAATGTTTCAACATGTGTTGAAACTTCTTTGCGATAAATCTCCAGTAAAACAGAATCAATATCAAACGGAGGTAATTCTTCTGTAACTGTTTCAATTGCAGGCTCTGTTTCAACCTCAGGTTCTGTTATTTCCAAGGTTACTTCAGTATCAGCACCCGCTGCTTCATCAAGATTAACTGATTTCCCCTGGCTTAAAGCATCAGCATATTCCATTAACGCCAATATTGATTGTCCAGGCTTCCCGTTAACCTTAAACAATTCAAATAACTCTGGTAGCGCTTGTTTACCACGTTCCATTAACTCGAGAATTTCCGGATTAACTTTAACCGTATTATCCAGTACCCGATTCAGCATATTTTCAAATGCCCATGCAAATTCACCCAGATCAACTGCACCAACTAAACGGCCACTGCCTTTAAGAGTATGAAATGCACGTCGTATTTCTTTTAACGGTTCATCATTTGCTGTATTTGCTATCCAACTGGGAAGGAATTCCGAAATTGTTTCATAAGCTTCTTCCGCTTCTTCCATAAAGATTTCAATAATTTCGTCATCAATCGTATCATCTAATAACGATGGTTCTTTAGCGGCTTCTGGCTTAGAAGCGCCAACCTGAATGGGTTCAATTTCTATAGCAGGTGGCGCTGGAATTGATTCTTCTTCATTAACCTGAACAGGTTCAATAATTTCTTCTATAGGAGCTTGTTCTTCAACTTCAAAATCCAGACCTTCATCTAACGACATACCGTCCAGTGATATTTCATCAAGAACAATCTCATCTTCATCACTTTCTGCAGGTGAGACAGTATCTGTTAATTCTAAACTTAAACTATCAAGTGAAAAATCATCACTTGAAAACTCAGGAGAATCTTCACTAGTTTCAAACTCTAAACCCTCACTTTCAACAGAGAGTTCCAAGCCTTCACTAATATCAAAAGATTCTTCAGCGGGTAATTCATCAACAGAAATACTTTCAATCTCAATACTTTCTTCTTCAACATCAGCTGTTGTATCAGCAACTTCAGTGACCTCATCTGTATCAATACCCAAAGCCTGTAAACTTTGTATCGCAACATTAAGGATAGCTTCTGGTTGTCCCCAGCTTCCCATCAATGATTCCATGTAATATTCCAGGCTACTAATCGCATCAGCCAGGTTATTCATATCATCATATGAAGGAGGGATCGTATCTTTGATAAGTTTAGTACGAATATAATTGTTCGTTAGCGTCAACAGGTTTGCAGCATCATTTAATGATAAAATCATTAAGCTGCCCTGAATTTGTTCAAGTAAAGATGGAATAGGTTGTAACTGCTCACGTTCGTCATTGTTCTGACTAAAGACAGTTAAAGCATCTTTAATTTTCGCTAAATTAACTTTTGCTTCATCTAATACAGTCTGCATGAGTTTTTGCTGCTCAGCACCCTGCATTTGTGCAAGTGCAGCATCACCCGCATCAATACCTTCTTCAACTTCAATGGCTGAAGCTGCTTTAGCTGTTGATACTTGGCTCAATGAGTTCTCTACTGCAATCATTGCCGCAGCAACATTCATTAACTCTGTTTCATCTGCAGCCAGTTTACCGCTTACCATATCGCTAATGATTTCAGCCTGTTTAAGAACCGCTTCTCGTTGTACACCTAAATTCAGCATAGCAAGCGTATCTGCCATTTGAGTCAATGAACCATTCACATCCTCAAGAACAGAAATATCTTTATCATCTGAACGAACAAATACATCAAGGTTATCTTTAACTTTATTAATATCTTCTATAATAACGGAAGACACTGTTTCCATT
>DAOVYB010000005.1 GCA_030635835.1 Gammaproteobacteria bacterium | reverse complement strand
TTGTAGAAGCTAACAAGTTAGCGGTAATAGCATACCGCAGCGTCGGCCTGAAGGCCGACCTACATTAATCTTTAACCACTTCAGTTTTAAAACCCACCGTTGCGGCTATCCCCATAAAAAATACAGTCCAGGTAAAGTTTTCACATAAAAATTATGATTCCAAAGCTTTTATGTAGGTCGGCTCTTTAGGCCGACGCAGCGCTATAATAAACCAGAGTTATTAAATTATTATCAAGATATTTAAATTAATAATAATTATTTAACCGGTTAATAAATAGTAAGTGGTAATAACATGCCGCGGCGTCGGCCTTCAGGCCGACCTACATTTTTTCTTCAATCTTTAATCATTTCTGTTTTAAAACCCACCGCAACTGCGAGCCCGGTTAAAAATAACGAAACTAAAATTAAAATAGGGCCTATTCCTGTTTGCAATATTTGTCCGGCCCAGCTCATATCAAATACGCGCTCTAAAACCATCATACCAGCGTGTAAAATTGTCCCTAATATAAAGCCCCAGCTTATTAGTTGTTTTTGCCAGACGGTAATTGATACAAAACAGAGAATAAAACCAGCAATAATATTCAATAATGCTTCAAGATTGCCATGGGCATGTGGACCACCTTTGATGAAATCAATTCCAAATTCAACATTATTTAACTTACTAATACTTAATATGCCATCGGTATTAGCCATCGCAATTTGTTTTGCCGTTAAGGCTTCAAGCTCTTCTTCAAAACCATCTGTTTTTAATTGCGCTAATCGCCCAAGACTCGTTTGTTTTTCACCCGCTACGGCACCATATTCCTCATACATTTCTACCATCATCGCACCTAATGAAGCGGTAAATGCTAAAAATATAAAACCAAAAACAATATTTTTTTTGCCAATCATAATTTTCTCCTTAATCGTAAAAACCCATAACCTGTAAATATTGTATGGTTATTATCCAACCCTTTCGTTTTAACCCTGCTAAAGTTTAAATTATTGTAACAATTCTCACATTTATAAAGACTCAGTATAAAGGAAATTCTTTGTTAACCGATAATTAGACTCTACTTTACAAAAATCTCTAAATATTTGGAAATGAAAATAAAATTTACTACAAAAAAAAGTGTTTATCTTAGTTTTGGCGCTGTAATCCTGCTGATTCTGCTGATCGTATCATTTACTCTGTCACAGTCATCCACACTGACAAAGAACATACAAGAAATCGTAAACAATCATAGTGTCAAAAGTCGTCTAGTTAATGACATGATAATTCATGCCAAACATCATGCCATTGTTCTACAATCGATAGCCTTAAGCAACGATCCGGTTAAACGAAATAATTTGTATCAGTCATTACTTAAACATAATGGTATGTTTGATTCAATAATTAAAAAATTTGTTGCATTACCTCTTAGTGATAAGGAAAAGGAACTCATAACAAAACATCACGAATATAATCAAATCGTTGATAACAAACAGAATCAAGCTGCACAACTTCTGATTAAATTTAAAGACCAGAAAGCTAAACGTATACTATCTGAAGTAATAACTATGCAGAGAAAATCTGTAAATTTACTAAAAGAAATTAATGATTATCAACACAAAAAACTTCTCTCAACAAAACAAAAGTCAATCGATCGACTTCAATCAACCAACATTGTTGGCCTATTACTCACTGTCATTATTATTTTTATCATTATCAGTATTGCTGGATTTGTCTATCGCAATATAAAAGCATCAGTTGTTTCAATTAAACACTCCTACAAAGAAATCCTTTATAAAGAGTTACGTGAACGTACTATTCGTGATGTCTTACTTGATAGCGTCATTGTCATTAATGATAAAGGCATTATAAAAGACTTCAATAAAGCTGCTGAACAGGCATTTGCTTATTCATATGAAGAAGTTATAGATAAAAACATTAAAATGCTTATGCCTTCACCCGATCAGGAACAACATGATAAATACCTTGAAAACTATAAGCATAGCGGAAAAGCTAAAATTATAGGCTTGGGCAGAGAGACTATCGCAAAACGTAAAGATGGAACAACTTTTCATGCTGAACTTGCAGTAAGTAAGTTTGAATTTAAGGGGGATACTTTTTTTGTCGGCACTTTACATGATATCAGTGAAAGAAAAACCAATGAAATTCAATTACAAAAAGCACACCATGATTTGGAAAAACGCGTAGAACAAAGAACCGAAGAGCTGGCCCATGCAAATCTCAAACTCTCTAAACAAGCTAACTATGATGCATTAACCGGACTTGCAAATCGTTATCTGTTCTTTGAAAAATTAAAACATAATATTGCTCTGTCTAAACGTAATAAATATAACGTCGCAGTGTTATTTATTGATTTAGATGGCTTCAAAAATATTAATGATACCTATGGTCATAATGCCGGAGATAAGCTACTTCAAAAAATAGCAACAAATTTAAGCGGATGTTTACGTGAAGTTGATACCGTAGCTCGTATAGGTGGAGATGAATTTGCCATCATTTTAAATGCTGTTTTTGAAGTTAAATTCATTCCAAAAGTTGCAGAAAAAATTATTGCTGCAGTTAATCAGTGCTCTGATTTTAATAATAACGCAGATACTGTTGGTGCCAGTATCGGAATTAGCATTTATCCTCATGATGATACTGATCCCGAAGAACTTTTAAACCAGGCTGATGCCGCCATGTATCAATCAAAAAATAAGGGGAAAAATACATATACTTTCTTTACAGAAATGCTTAATTAAGTATTTCCTGGCTTAGCTGAATTATACACTCATTCAAATAAACAGTATTTTTTCCACTTTTTTATTAAAGGTAGTAATTTTTATGCCGATATAATAGTTTACAATTATATCGTAAATACACCTGTTATTATGAAATTCAAACTTAAACCAAAGCAAAGTATCTACTTTAGTTTTGGCCTTGTTATTTTTCTAATTCTGCTGACGCTATATTTTTCCTTGAATCAATCATCAAGCATGGAAAAAAATATGCACATTATGGTGAATAACCATAATACAAAAAATATACTTCTTTCTGAAATGCTCTTTCATGCCTCACGCCGTACTCTTATTTTACAATCGATGATTCTTAGCTCAGACTCTTTTAAGCGGGACGAGTTGTATTTAAAGCTACGCAAACATGGCAGTCATTTTTTGGCCAGCCGGGAAAAATTACTAGCACTCAACAACGATAAAAAAGAAAAATTCTTACTTGATAAACAACGGCAATTTTCTTTATTAACGGCAACAAAACAAAATGAACTGGCACAACTTCTAATTGAAGGAGATGATCATCAGGCTAAACGTTTAATATCCGACATTATTGCCAGCCAGGAAAATGTACTCGATACACTAAAATCTATCAGTCTTTACCTAAATAATAAAGGTCGTCATTCACACCATGATTCGGCTGTTCAATTACACAACAACAGACTCATTACTCTTGTATTAACCCTTTCTATCATACTTGCAATTATAATAATCGCGGGAATCTATTATAAAAATACACAACACTTTATTCATGCATTAAAAACTTCATTTAAGAAAGTTAAAAATAGTGAAAGCAGAGAACGTAATATTCGTGACATGATGATTGATAGTGTCATTATTATAGATCACCGTGGTCTCATTACCGAATTCAATAAAGCAGCCGAAAAAGATTTTGGCTATTCAAAAGATGAAATTATCGGACAAAGTATTAATTTACTTATGACATCAGCTGATAAATCGCATCATGATCAATACATGCACAACTATATGCAAACAGGTAAAAGCGCCATTATAGGTATGGGGCGTGAGGTCATTGTTAAACGTAGGGATAATACAACTTTCTTTGCAGATATTTCAGTTTCAAAAATTTCCCATGTAACCCCACCATTATTCATGGGAATAATTCATAATGTCAGCGAAAGAAAAGAAAATGAGCTGCAACTAATACAAAGACAAAATGATTTAGAGCAACGAGTAAAGCAACGTACGGAAGAACTGGCACAGGCTAATATTAAATTATCACAACAAGCCAATTATGATGCCTTAACCGGTCTGGCAAACCGCTATATGCTGTTTGACAGATTAAAATATAATCTTACTCAGGCAAAACGACATGACTGCAAACTTGCTATCTTGTTTATTGATCTTGATGGTTTTAAGGAAATTAATGACCAGTTTGGTCATGACACCGGGGATAAATTGCTGCAAAAAGTCGCTAAATGTTTAATGGAATGCTTACGTGAGGAAGATACCATTGCACGCCTTGGTGGCGATGAGTTTTCCGTTATATTACATGCAGTCAAAGAAGTTAAATTTGTACCCAATGTTGCAGAAAAGATTATTGATTCAATAAATCAGCCCATTGATATTGATGGTCATAATTGCTCTGTTACTGCCAGTATAGGAATCAGCCTCTATCCTCAAAATGGTACTGATCCCGATGAGCTCTTGAAGCAGGCAGATATCGCTATGTATCAATCAAAGAATAAAGGGAAAAATACTTATACCCTTTTTGAAAATAATAATACTGAGAAAACTTAAACGATAAAAAAATATATTATAATTTAATTAAAAAGTACTATTATGTTAGCGCCATTCTAATTAAGTAGAAATACTATCTCCTTTTATTATTAGCAATAAATATTTTAATTTACTATACTCAATAACTCATCGTCTTTGAGCCCCAGCAGGATACTGTAATTTTATCAATAATTGAGGGAACTATAATGAAGAAACTATTACCATTTTTTATTCTTGCTTTTGCTTTCAGCTTAACCGGTTGCGAAGCAATTAAAAAACAAAATAATATTGATAATCAAATGAAAACTTTTGTTTTCGGTACTCAGGCAAGTCAAGTTTATAATGCCGCTGTCAAAGTTATGAGCTCACAATTAATAAAGATAAACTCTACTTCAAAAAATCATGGCGCATCTCAACTAACTTATTCAGACTATATTTTTGGTGGTAAAAAGAATAAACAAAGAATCCGCTTTACTGTCACTGTCGCTGATTTAGGTAAAGGTAAGTCAACACTTCGCATTCATAAAGAAAGAGCAACTAACTTTATGGGAGAGTGGGGCAAGCCTCATGTTATGCGTTTTTTAACTTATGAGTATCAAACTTTACAAAAAGTTGATGCTGCTAAAGCTGCTGAAATCGACAAGCTAGCCTCTAAAAAATAACTCTTACACCTGATAATAAAAAAGCCCCGTTAAGTGGTTTAACGGGGCTTTTTTTTACAGCAAAGTTTAATTAATTCTTAACTTGCTTCGCGACTTGCTCTTTTTCGCTCATTTTCAGTTAATATTTTCTTACGTAAACGAATATAGTGCGGTGTTACTTCAACGAGTTCATCATCATCAATGAATTCCAGAGCTTGCTCTAACGTTTGCTTAATCGGTGGCGTTAATGAAATCGCTTCATCTGTTCCTGATGCACGTACGTTGGTTAATTGCTTACCCTTTAATACGTTAACAACTAAATCGTTTGAACGTGTATGAATACCAATAATCATACCTTCATAAACTTCATCACCATGGTCAAGGAACATACGACCACGCTCTTGTAAATTGAACAATGAGAAGGCTACGGCATTACCTTTACCGTTTGAAATCAATACACCGTTCATACGTTGACCATAGTCACCCGTTTTAACAGGACCATAGTGATCAAAGACGCTGTAAATTAAACCCGTACCTTGAGTCGCTGTCATAAATTCTGTACGGAAACCAATTAAGCCACGTGCAGGAATCATGAAATCTAAACGTACACGACCGTGTCCGTCTGGCACCATATCTTTTAAATCGGCTCCACGTTCACCGAGTTTTTCCATGATACTGCCTTGATGCTGCTCTTCAACATCAACAGTAATAAGTTCAAAAGGCTCTTCTTTAACACCGTCCACTTCATGCACAATAACTTCTGGACGTGACACGCCCATTTCAAAACCTTCACGGCGCATGGTTTCAATAAGAATAGAAAGGTGAAGTTCGCCACGACCTGATACGCGGAATTTATCTGGTGTTTCACCTTGCTCGACACGAAGTGCAACGTTATGAATTAACTCACGATCCAAACGTTCCTGGATATTACGTGTCGTTACGTACTTACCATCTTGACCTGCAAGTGGAGAGTTGTTTACCTGGAATGTCATGCTAAGCGTTGGTTCATCCACTGACAACGGCGGTAATGCAACCACGTTTGCAGGATCACAAATCGTATCGGAAATACGTAAACCGTCAATACCCGTAAAGGCGACGATGTCACCTGCTTCAGCCGTACCTGTTTCAATACGTTCTAAGCCAAGGAAACCATAAATAATCTGAATACGAGCATTTCGTGTTTTACCGTCAACGTCAATCAGAGTAACGGCTTCATTCTTTTTGAGTTTACCTTGAGCAATACGCGCAATACCGATAACGCCAACGAAGCTGTTGTAATCAAGTGAAGATACTTGAAGTTGCAAAGGTGCATCGGCATCCACTGGAGGGATAGGGACGTGCTCAACAATCGCTTCAAATAAAGGTGTCATGTCACCTTCACGTACTTCTGGCTCTAGGCCAGCGAAACCATTTAAACCTGAGGCATAAATAACAGGGAAATCGAGCTGCTCATCGGTCGCACCCAAACGGTCAAATAATTCAAATGTTTGGTCGAGAGCCCATTCAGGACGTGCGCCAGGTCGGTCAATCTTGTTTACTACAACAATTGGTCGCAAACCGCGCTTTAACGCTTTTTCTGTTACAAAACGTGTTTGAGGCATTGGGCCTTCAACCGCATCAACCAGCAATAATACTGAATCTACCATTGAGAGAACACGCTCTACCTCACCACCAAAATCGGCATGGCCCGGGGTGTCTACGATATTGATGCGGTAGTCATTCCATTTAACGGCAGTATTCTTAGACAGGATTGTGATGCCACGTTCTTTTTCAAGATCGTTGGAGTCCATCATCCGCGTTTCAGCTTCACCACGCGATTCAAGCGTACCTGACTGAAGTAATAATTGGTCAACAAGGGTAGTTTTACCGTGGTCAACATGGGCAATAATAGCGACGTTACGCAGATTCTCAATCACTGGGTAGTACTCCGGAAATGCAAAAGTTGCGCATTATATAGCTGAATTGGCTATTTACCCAGCAAATTCTTGCAAAAAACCGACATTTTTATGCTTTTTGCCTACCACTTATATTTCCAAAAACCCTAAATATCCAAAGAAGCCATATAAAAAGAGGCGTAATGTTCCGTGCTCAAAAGCCGATATATAAAATTACTCTCATTAATGAAAAAAAGAAGATATGACAGATAGCAATGATGAAGACAAAAACTGGTCTCAACTAAGAGAAACTGTGTTGATTTTAAACGTTGTAGTTGCACGTATTGAACACGCCATGCTTGAAGGTGATGACTCTTTTACCTCAATAAGCGGATCATTTGTTGAAATAGTCAATTCATCCAAGAAAATTACTCACTCATCAAATGAGCTGGAAGAATCATCATCAAAAACTAAAATTGACGAAAGCTGTTTAGATATCTCTAAACGCGTTAGCGATACTATTGTTGCTTTTCAATTTTATGATAAGTTGAGCCAGCGTATGTCGCTAGTTTCGAAAACATTGAATTCATTAACTGAATTATTGAAAGAACCACAAAAAACAGATATTCAGGATGAATGGCTGAGCTTACAAACGACTATCCGATCGAAATATACCCTCGATTCAGATCAGAAAATGTTTAATGACGTTTTAAATGGAATGTCGATCGAAGACGCATTAAAAATTGCAGTGAAAACAACGACTGAAAATGAAATAGAATTTTTTTAAAATTTTAATTTTATTAATCAGCCGAATGTATCAAATGTTCTAAGCGATAGCCCTGATGATAAATAGAACTTAATCGCCAGCCTTTCTCGGGATCAATTTCAAGTTTTTTACGAATACGACTCATGTGTGTATCCACAGTTCGTGTATTCAGGCCTAAATCATAACCCCATACTGCTGATAAGATGTGGTCACGCGATAATAAGCGCCCAACATTCTTAAATAAAAACTGTACCAGTTTAAATTCTTTTTCGGTTAACTTGATTTTTTCACCATCAACACTCACTTCTCGTGAAGTGGAATCAATCCGATAAGGGCTTAATTCAATGATCTCATCATCAAGATGCGGGTTAGTTCGGCGAGCCACTGCGTTAATACGCGCAATCATTTCTTTATGTCTTACCGGCTTGGTAATGTAATCATCAGCACCTAAAGTCAGAATTTTAGCAATATCATCTTCCGTTGTTTTTTGTGTGACAAAAATAACCGGAACATCAATTTCTTCATGGCTTTTAATCCAGTTAAGTGTTTGCTCACCATCAAACTCGGGCATGATCCAGTCAAGCAGGACTATATCAAAATTTTTACTTCTGATAATTTTGATGAATTCCTGACCGCTGGAAAAATGCGTGCATTTATGGCCTTCTTCTTCGAGCCACAACATCAATAGCGCAGCAATATCCGGATCGTCATCAACGATTGCGATGTTCATTTTATTATTTAATCCCTAATTCTCTACTGCTTGAATTATCTCAAGCTCTAAATTGATGATAGCAAAAATTTATACTTTTTATATATATGAGTATCGTTATGCCAAATTGTGGACTGATTAGCAATACCCTTCAATGATTTCCGCTTACTTATTCATATTTATATGATTTCTGGTATATTTTTGCTTTAAAATAGCGAAATTGTTCAATTAAAGCAGATTTAGAATAAATGCATATATCCCGTAGCCTAATATTCATCCCCATTCTCGGACTGATCCTGGCGTCTTGTTCGTCCATCATTTCATCGGCAACCAGTAAAATGGCAAAAAATCTGTCTACTGCGATTGTGAATAATGATGATCTTGCAACAGTTAAAGCAGGTGCACCCGCCTATTTACTCATGTTAGACAGCTTTATTGAGGCTGATCCTGATGATGCCAATATTCTTGTCACAGCAGCAAACCTCTATGGCGCCTATGCCGGCGTTTTTGTAAAAGATGAGCAACGCGCAAAACGACTCACGCAAAAAGCACTCGATTTTTCATTACGTGCGGCCTGTCTCACCATTCCTGATAGCTGTGGCTTAAAAACCATCAAATTTCCCGAGTTTGAAAAGGCTATCGAGCAATTTGAGAAAAATGATATCGAATTACTCTTCACCATTGGTGCCAGCTGGGCAAGCTGGATTCAAAATCGCAGTGGTGACTGGAATGCCGCAGCTGAGCTCTCGCGTGTTAATAAAATCATGCAATATGCGTTAAAACTCGATGAAAGTTATCAATCTGGCCAAATTCATCTCTATCTCGGTGTTCTCAATACTTTGTTACCCCCCGCTTTAGGTGGTAAACCAGAAATTGGGCAAAAACATTTTGAAAAAGCGATCAAAATGTCACAAGGCAAAAATTTAATGGCAAAAGTACTGTATGCAGAAAAATATGCCCGACTGGTTTTTGACCAAACCCTTCACAACAAACTTTTAAATCAGGTATTAAAAACTGAACCCAGAATTCGTAATTTCACCTTAACCAATATGCTTGCCCACAATCAGGCAAAAGCGCTATTAATAAGTGGCAAAGATTACTTCTAAATAAATACATCTGGGCCTGCCCATTGCTATAATCAGGTAACTGGAGAGAGACATGAAATCAACACTCGTACGCCTGACATTTTTAAGCCTGTTTTTATTTAGCGCAACAACCCATGCTGCGGTAATAAAAATCGCCACGCTTTCTCCGGATGGCACTGCCTGGATGAAAAAGATGCGCCAAGGCGCAAAAGAAATTGCCAAGCGCACAGATGGCCGGGTCAAAATCAAATATTACCCTGGCGGCGTTATGGGTGATGA
Source organism: Gammaproteobacteria bacterium (assembly GCA_030635835.1). Next base: position 11,448 of record DAOVYB010000005.1, on the reverse strand, counting down.
GAATGCCATATTACGCAAAATGCGTATTAACCAGTTACAGGGCGCGGCAGTTACCAGTGGTTCCTTAACCCGTTATTACAAGGATGCTGATATTTACGGCATGCCTTTTCTGTTTAATTCACAAAATGAAGTTGATTATGTGCGCCAGCACATGGATAAGCTGATCATAAAAGGTCTGGAGAAAGGTGGTCTGATTTCATTTGGGCTGGCGGAATCCGGTTTTGCCTATATTTTATCAAATGATGCTATTAAAAGCGTCTCTGAGCTACGTAAGAAAAAAGCCTGGATACCTGATACAGCATCGGCTCGGGATGCCGTTAAAGCATTCTCACTGCAGCCCATACCTTTACCCATTAGTGATGTTTTGTCCGGGCTACAAACAAGCTTAGTTGACACCATCGCCGCACCACCGATTGCTTCTATTGCTTTACAATGGCACAGCCAGGTTAAATATTTAACCGAGATGCCTTTATTATATGGTTACGGAACACTCGTTGTTAGTAAACGCGCGCTGAAAAAACTAAAAAGAGAAGATAGAAAAGTTGTGCACGAAGTTATGTCGCGTATTTTTAAAGATATTAATCAACAGAATAAAAAAGACAATGTTTCTGCCTTAGCGGCTTTAAAAGCTCAGGGTATTACTTTTATTAAACCTGATGATAAGCAGCATGCAGAATGGAAAAAGCTTGCACAAAAAGCGAATCAACAATTGGTAAAAAATGGTCTTAACAGTAAAAAAATGTTTAAACTAATTAACAAGCTTATTGTTGATTCCAGAAAACAATTATCACAACAATAATTTATCATTAAAAACATAGTAATATTCAAAGTGCAGAAACTTTTATTACGTAGTTACAAAGCCCTGCTTGCAACAGAAACGTTTTTTTTGCTGTTTTTTTTGTTTGCAGCAATTCTGCTCGCCTCTTCACAAATCATTTTACGCAATTTTTTTGACATGGGTATTTTCTGGGCTGATTCAGCCTTGCGTGTTCTGGTTTTATGGATAGGTATGATTGGCGCTATGTTTGCCAGTCGCAATAAAAAACATATTCGTATCGATATTTTATCGCATTATCTTCCTACTAATATCAGAGACCACCTTTGGCGTGTTACTGAGTTTATTAGCGCAATCGTCTGCGCTGTAGTGGCTTTTTATAGCATTAAATTTATTCAAATCGAATACGAAGATGGTTTAATCGCCTTTGCCAATGTTCCTGTCTGGGTATGTGAAACCATTATTCCAATTGCATTTATTGTAATGAGCTTACGTTATTTTTTTTATTCAATACTGCAAGACCACCCTCTAAACCCTGAACCCGGTGATATGAACCCACCAAGTGAGTTCAAATGAGTTTCGGGCTCATTTTATTTATTATTTTATTGCTGGCATTGTTTGGCATGCCATTATTTGTCGTCATTCTTTCCCTGGCAATTACCGGATTTTACTTTGCAGAAATTGACCTCGCGGTTATCACCATTGAAATTTACCGTTTAACCAATACCCCGTTATTACTTGCCTTACCCTTATTTACTTTTGCCGGTTATCTTTTAAGCCACAGCAATACCTCACATAGACTGGTCAAATTATCACGCGCGTTTCTTGGCTGGTTACCGGGTGAACTTGTTCTGGTTAGCTTGTTTACCTGTGCACTATTTACCGCATTCACAGGCGCAACCGGAATTACTATCGTGGCATTAGGTGCTTTACTTTATCCGGCGTTAAAAAGTGAAAACTACAGTAAAAATTTCAGTCTTGGTTTAGTAACCACATCAGGCAGTTTAGGTTTATTACTACCACCCTCTCTGCCGCTTATTATCTATGCGGTTATTGTGCAACAAATGGATTTACAGCAATCCGTTACCATTAAAGAATTATTCATCGCAGGCATACTGCCCAGCTTACTCATGATTTTGTTTATGCTTATATGGAGTGGCTGGACTAACCGAAAAATTTCCACGCCTTACCAGCCATTCAACAAAAAAGAAGCATTTACTGCATTAAAAGAAGCAATATGGGAAATCCCTTTGCCTTTTATTGTATTAGGTGGAATTTATGGCGGTTTTTTTGCCATATCAGAAGCGGCCGCGATTACGGCTTTATACATTTTAATTGTTGAAATGTTTATTTATAAAGAAGTGAGTTTTAAAGAGCTGCCTGAAATCGCAAAAGAATCCATGCTTGTTGTTGGCGGCATACTGATTATACTGGGTGTTTCACTTGCGCTTACCAACTATTTAATTGATACAGAAGTGCCAACATCATTATTTGAATGGGTGAAAAAACACATTCACAGCCCGATTACTTTTTTACTTTTCTTAAATCTCTTCTTACTCATTCTTGGTGCCATCCTCGATATTTTTTCTGCCCTGGTCATCATGGTGCCACTAATTGTACCTCTTGCCATTGGTTATGGTATTGATCCTGTTCATTTGGGCATTATCTTTTTAGCCAACATGCAACTCGGTTATTTCACACCACCTGTTGGTATGAATTTATTTATTGCCAGTTTCCGTTTCAACCGACCCATCACTGACATTTATAAAGCCACCATCCCGTTCTTTTTTGTTTTACTTGCTGCGGTTCTCATCATTACCTATTGGCCAGCCTTATCACTCGTACTTATTCGTTAAGTAACTATGTTAAATGAAACCACAACCATCTGCCCTTGTGGTTCAGGTCAAACATTTGAAAATTGCTGTGGTAAATATATTAGCTATTCACAATACCCTGATAGCCCCGAACAACTCATGCGTTCACGCTACAGTGCTTATGTATTAAAAAATGAAGACTACTTACTAAAAACATGGCACCAATCAACACGCCCTGATTTTCTTGAGCTTGAGAACGATACAAGCCAATGGAAAAAACTAAAGATTATTTCTGTTGTCGATAACAAAGTACAATTTATTGCCTACTTTGTAACTATAATTAATGGTAAGGAACATCTTTTTTCATTATATGAAGAGAGTTTATTTATTAAAGAGAATCATTGGTTTTATCTCGAAGGCAATGATCTTAAAACGATCGAGCTAACAAAAAATATGCCTTGCCCATGTCGAAGTGGCAAAAAATTTAAACGCTGTTGCGAGACTGAAATTTAAAAAAATTTAATTATACTAATGCTTAAGTGATACGGTATTACTATATCGGTTGAAAGGCAGTTGGGGGACTAGATGGAAAAATCTTTAACTCTTACCATTGATGGAAATCAGGCTGCTGCCGAGATCGCACATATGACAAATGAGGTCATCGCGATTTACCCCATCACACCGGCTTCACCCATGGGTGAATGGGCGGATGAATGGTCTTCTCGTAATCGCCCTAATTTATGGGGCACCGTACCTCGCATTATCGAAATGCAAAGTGAAGCGGGCGCAGCTGGAACCATTCATGGTGCGCTGCAAACCGGCGCCTTAACTACCACGTTTACGGCTTCGCAGGGATTATTATTAATGATCCCCAATATGTTTAAGATAGCGGGTGAGCTCTCACCTACCGTGTTTCACGTTGCGGCACGTTCAATTGCGGCTCAGGCACTTTCCATTTTTGGCGACCACAGTGATGTAATGGCCGCGCGTAGCACCGGTTTTGCTTTCCTTGCATCGGGCTCGCCACAAGAAGTTTTGGACATGGCTTTGATCACGCAGGCCGTAACATTGGAATCACGCATTCCCATTGTGCATTTCTTTGATGGCTTTCGTACTTCGCATGAAGTGGCAAAAATTCAGTCTATTGATACTGATGTCATTAAACAAATGATCAGTAATGAACATGTCACTGCCCATCGTAAGCGTGCGTTATCACCTGAACATCCAGTCATCCGGGGTACTTCACAGAACCCGGATGTTTTCTTTCAGGCACGTGAAAGCGTTAACCCGTATTACCAGGCTATGCCTGGCATTGTGCAAAAGTGTATGGATAAGTTTGCTGCACTCACTGGCCGTGCTTATCAGCTGTTTGATTATGTCGGTGCGGATGATGCTGAAAAAGTTATCGTACTAATGGGCTCGGGTGCAGAAACCGCAGAAGAGACGATTACTTATCTTAATCAACAAGGTGAAAAAACCGGCTTGCTTAAAATACGTTTGTTCCGTCCTTTTGATGCAGATGCTCTACTCAAAGCGCTACCAGCAACAACCCAGGCAATCGCTGTGCTCGACCGCACTAAAGAACCGGGAGCAGATGGTGAACCACTCTATAAAGACATCGTTACTGCCTTAGCTCAACACAGTATTAGCGGTCGTAATCATCAGGAACAACTTCGTTTCAAGAAGTTACCCATGATTATCGGTGGACGTTATGGCTTATCTTCAAAAGAATTTACGCCAGCGATGGTTAAAGCCGTTTTTGATGAACTAGACAAAACAAATCCTAAAAATCATTTCACCATTGGTATCCATGATGATGTCAGCAACAGCAGTTTAGACTGGGATGAAGACTTCCGCACTGATGCACACAACGATACCTTTCAAGCGCTTTTTTACGGGCTGGGTAGTGATGGTACCGTTGGTGCAAACAAGAACAGTATTAAAATTATTGGTGAGTCTACTGATAAACATGCACAAGGCTATTTTGTTTACGACTCGAAAAAATCAGGTGCCGTTACCGTGTCGCATTTGCGCTTTGGTGATAAACCCATTCGCTCGACTTATCTCATTGATAACGGAGATGCGAATTTTATTGCCTGCCATCAACCCATCTTTCTTGAACGTTATCCGATGCTTGATAAAGCTGCAGACAATGCGGTGTTCCTGTTGAATACCCCGATAGCACCTGAGAATGTCTGGCGTAGCCTGCCAAAAAATATGCAACAACAAATTATTGATAAGCATATCCGCGTTTATTGTATAGATGCTTATAACATCGCAGCTAAGACGGGTATGGATAAACGCATCAATACCATTATGCAAACCTGCTTCTTTTCTATTTCTGGCGTACTGCCTGCCGATATTGCGATTAAAGCGATTAAAGATGCCGTTGAAAAAACCTATGGTCGAAAAGGTAAGCGTTTGGTTGAACTTAACTTTAAGGCCATCGATGAAACACTGGCTAACTTACATGAAGTGACTATTCCAACTAAAACGGATGCCACATTTGATTTAACCGATCATATAGATAACAGTGCACCTGATTTTATAAAAAACGTCACTGGTGAAATCATTGCAGGGCGCGGAGATCAAATACCGGTCAGTTTATTTCCTGCTGATGGTACTTATCCTTTAGGCACTGCTGCCTATGAGAAACGCAATATTGCCCTGGAAATTCCGGTACTTGATGAAAACCTTTGTACTCAATGCGGGAAGTGTCCATTAGTTTGTCCACACGGTGTTATTCGCAGCAAGGTGTTTGATGAAAGCCTGTTAAGTAACGCTTCAAAATCGTTCAAGTCGATGGCGATTAAAGGGAAAGACTTCGCACAAGGATTGCGCATGAGCTATCAGGTGGCACCGGAAGACTGCACCGGTTGTGGTTTGTGTGTCGATATTTGCCCTATACGCGATAAAACAAATGCCAGTCATAAAGCAATCAACATGGTGCCTTATACTCCCGAGCTACGCCAACAGGAAAAACAAAACTGGGACTATTTCTTAACTTTACCTGAATACGAAAGGACTGCAGTGAAAACTGGCACCATAAAAGGTGCCATGATCTTGCAGCCTTTATTTGAATTTTCCGGCGCCTGTGTTGGCTGTGGTGAAACACCTTACATAAAACTCGCCAGTCAATTATTTGGTGATCGTATGGTGGTTGCCAATGCGACGGGGTGTTCATCTATTTATGGTGGCAATTTGCCAACGACACCATGGGCAACCAATCATGAAGGTCGTGGACCGGCATGGTCGAATTCATTATTTGAAGATAACGCCGAGTTTGGTCTGGGTATGCGCCTGGCTATAAATAAACAAAGTGAATATGCACGCGAGTTATTACAGCAGTTACAAACTGAAATTGGCGATGAACTGGTTACGCAATTACTTAATGCCGATGAATCAAATGAAACAGGTATTGCGGATCAACGCGTACATATACAAACATTACGCGATAAGCTAAAAAATATTGATTCACCTGCCGCACGTGAATTAGAGAGTGTGGCAGAAAATCTCAGTCGTAAAAGTGTCTGGATTATTGGTGGCGATGGTTGGGCTTATGATATTGGCTATGGTGGACTGGATCATGTATTGGCATCCGGTGAGGACGTTAATATTCTGGTGCTAGATACCGAAGTGTATTCCAACACCGGTGGGCAAACATCAAAAGCAACGCCACGCGGCGCTGTGGCAAAATTTTCTGCTGCTGGTAAAGCTACAGCAAAAAAAGATATTGCCCTGCAAGCGATGGATTATGAACACGTTTACATCGCCCGCGTTGCTTACGGTGCCAAGGACATACAAACCATTCATGCATTTCATGAAGCCGAAGCTTATCCGGGGCCTTCATTGATCATTGCTTACTCTCCTTGCATCGCACACGGTATCGATTTAAAAGACAATCATCTTCATCAACACCTTGCTGTCGATAGTGGACACTGGCCATTGTTTCGTTACAACCCGCAACATGCTGCAGCAGGAAAAAATCCATTACACCTGGATTCTAAAGCGCCATCCATCCCTTATAAAGATTTTATTGAAAGAGAAATTCGTTTCAGCATGTTATGGCGAACCCATCCTGAGCAAGCAGAGAAATTCCTCGAACAGTCACAACAGGAAGTTCAGCGTCGTTATCGTTATTATGAACAACTCGCGAGTCTGGAATGGGACGAGGATGGTGATATCGAACCACCACATCGAAAACTTAAAGCGAACCCCGAAAATAAAATTACAGACAAAAAAACCGTAGATATAAAACCCGGAGATAAAATAAAGGAGCAGACATCATGATCGATTTGAGTACAGAGTATCTAGGACTCAAGCTGGCTAATCCACTTGTTCCTTCCTCCTCACCATTAACCGGCAGTCTTGATTCTGCAAAAAAACTTGAAGATGCAGGTGCTTCAGCACTGGTGCTACCTTCACTGTTTGAACAAGTTATCGAACATGAACAAAAACAACTTGAACATTTTGTACATTCTCAAGACTTAGGGAGCTACGAAGCACAATCCTATCAACCAATACCAGATGATTATGATAGTGAACTCGATAATTATTTAGCACGAATACAACAATTTAAATCGGCATTAGATATTCCCATCATTGCAAGTCTAAATGGTATCTCTACAAACGGCTGGATAGATAGCGGCAAAGAACTACAAGACGCCGGTGCAGATGCACTTGAGTTAAACGTGTATTACATTGCAGCCGATCCGGATACCAGCGGTGTTGAAGTTGAAAATCGTTATGTGCAATTACTGACAGACTTACGAGAACACATCAGCATACCGGTTACGATGAAACTCTCATCACAGTTCTCTTCTGTTGCTAACATGGTTCTTAAGTTACAAGATGCAGGCGCACAAGGTGTTTCCCTGTTTAACCGTTTTTATCAACCAGATATCGATCTGGAAACACTACAAATAAAACCGCACCTGCAACTCTCCAGCTCAATGGAGTCGTTATTAAGAATTCGCTGGATTGCTTTAATTCGAGATCGTGTAAATTTATCCATAGCGGCTACCGGTGGCTTTCATAAAACAGATGACATTATTAAAGCGTTACTCGTGGGTGCAGACATAACACATTTATGTAGTTCACTTTTAAAAAATGGTCCTGAACATATCGCAATGCTTAAACAAGAAATGTATAACTGGCTGGAAGAACATGAATACATCTCAGTAACACAGATGAAAGGCAGCATCAGTAAATCATCAGCAATAAACCCCGAAGAACTTGAACACAGTAACTATATGCACATTATAAAAAGCTATGGTCAGTGACTAATAAAGTATATATTTGATGTCAGCTAACGACCCATTTTTTGTTTCAATGTATTTACCTAATATTGCACTATACTAAATATTATCCATAATAATTTTAATACATGGATGTTTAAACAATCAGTTTATACAAATTTGTGACCGATAATTACCGTCATAATATGAATTTCTTATTTTTCTATATTGAATGTTAAAATGACACATACCTGTTTAAAAAGACAAGAGCCTGTTTTCATGGATTACAAAAATAAACTTTTCCACTTAAAGCTTTCTATATTGTTTACAGTGGTATTATATTTACCATCAGCACTAGTTCTTGCCGTACCTGAAAATAACAACGACTGGTTAAAACAAGCTACTGCTTCAATTAAGAAATATGAAAAACTTCAGAAACGTTTTACAAATAAAAACGTAATAATTGAAACGCTTAACACATCTCTCAAAGAAATCAGCCAAATAAGAAACAAGTCTCAAGAATGTATTACTGCATCTGAAAGTCTGTTAAATAAAACAAATCAAGATCTAATATCACTTGGCGAAGCAACAAAAAAAGAAAATCCTGAGGTAAGTAAAAAACGACGTGATTTAATTAAAGAAAACAAAGATCTGGATTTAAAGCTTGCGACATGCAATTTATTACTTATCCAAAGTCAAGACTTAACAAAATCGATTAATCAACTTCAGCAGGCAGTTATTGCCCAACAATTATCAGCACGCACTCCTCATATTATTAGCGTTATTCAGGAAACACTGCAATCACCGATTGCCAGCTGGAAAGAAACAATAAGCTTTATTAAAAATCAATACCGAAAAAAATTACTTACTGTAAAACAAATTAATCTGTTAGCTGCTTTAATTCTTTTTTCATTCTTTATTGGTATGTTTGTTAGGAAAAGATGGCTTTCACTGCCATTATCAGAACAGTTACCAAGTGATACTCTCTCTAATTTCATGCAGTCAATCCGTTATACATTGATACATGCAATTCCAGTGCTATTTCCCATGGTAGTTATGTTGCTCTTTCTTGTCATTGCCCTGCCACTAAAACCATTACCATTAATAACAAAAACAAGTTTTGTTATTGCAAGTTATATCAGTCTTATTGTATTTATTACTGTACTACTTCATCCAACTCCGCCTGCTCAAAATTATTTGGTTAAATCTGAACATTTATCACGTAAATTTTCTTTTCAGTTAAAAGTGCTTTTAACGTTAGCTATGATAAATTTCTTTCTAACAGGTGAATTTAAGGATGCTTTCAGTGAACAGCTTTATTACTCAAGCCGTGGAGTTATAAGTGTTCTATTAATTATAAATTTAGTTTCTATATTATGGTTAGTGCGTAACTTTTCATGGGCTATTTTGTCGCGTAAACCACGTATCTTTTTAACGATATTATTATTCATCACATTGATTATAGAACTGGCTGGATATCGAAATTTATCGAGTTATATCCTTGGTGGATTATTAGGAACATTGGGCGCATTTGCTTTTATTTTGTTAATTTATCATTTGTCAAAAGATCTCTGTGATGGATTGGATGAAGGTAGACTAAATTGGGAAATGCGTTTTCGTAAAGCACTGGGTCTAAAAAAACAAAGCTTAGTCCCGGGATTATTCTGGATTCGATTAATTATTTTTATTGTATTGTGGGGTAGTTTTTCCTTCTTATTTCTCAAAATATGGCGTCTGGATGATCCATGGGTAGCCATTATTACCAGTTCCTTTACTGATGGCTTCAAGATTGGTTCTCTTACAGTTACACCTACACTGCTACTCGGTGGGCTGTTTTCTTTAATTTTATTATTAAATCTGACGCGTTATGCGAAAAAACACTTTATACCAAATATACTGAAACACACTCGACTCGATCGTGGTGCTAAAGAAGCCGTCACATCATTATTAGGTTATGCCGGAGTTACGATTGCAATTCTTGTTGCTCTTTCTATAACCGGTGTGAGAATGCAAAACATCGCAATCATCGCAGGTGCGTTATCAGTCGGTATCGGTTTTGGCTTACAGAATATCGTTAACAACTTTATCTCTGGTTTAATTTTATTGTTTGAGCGTCCGATTCGTAGAGGTGACTGGATTATCACGGGTGAAACTGAAGGATATGTTAAATCCATTAATATCCGCTCAACTCAAATTCAAACCTTTGATCAAGCTGATGTAATAGTGCCTAACTCAGAATTGATTAGCGCAAAAGTGACCAATTGGATGCTGCGAAATACTTTTGGACGTATAACAATAAAGGTGGGGGTTGGCTATGATTCAGATGTTGAAAAAGTGAGTCGTATCCTTCTTGATATTGCACATAATCATCCTATGGTAATGAATGAAAAAAATAATCAGGTATCACCACCTAAAGTTTTGTTTAGAGACTTTGGTGATAGTGCATTGAATTTTGAATTACGTTGTTTTATTTTTGATATTGATCAGCGTGTAAATATTGTCAGTGAAATTAATTTCGCAATTGTTAAAGCTTTTCGTGAAGATAATATCGAGATTCCATTTCCTCAACGGGTGGTATCAATTAATAACCCGTCCGAACAAAAATAAAACAACAAATAATTTTAGTCTAAAAATCGAATAACTACGGATTTATTAATTTTCAATAATTCACATAAAATTAAACGTCTGCTTTTGGCAGAGATAAGCCATTCAACTGCCCAAGACACGCGCTATACTGAGTTTTAAAGACGGGATACGACCCGAAGCAGATAAATGCTGGTGTTAAATAAATTATTAAAATAAATTAAAAACAGACATTTAATTAAAAGGTATTAGGCAGAATCAGCCTAATAAGTAAAAAGACAGATTTTGTCTAAATCACTGTTAAACTCTCAAAAGGAAAAGAAGAATTACAATGTCGGATCATACTACTGTTCTTCTACCATTAGAGTCATGGGCTTACGCAGCACCAGAATTAGTAGGCTCCGAGAAAAAAATTGATATTGGATTATTTGCTGAGGCATTAATATATTACGATTGTGTAATTGTAAACCCTTCTAATCAACTTCAGTTAGCTGAGTTTATTAATTGGTTTATTCAGCAAGGTTGCATTGATGAATTCTATTCCTTTCTGCAAGAGGGGGAGTTAAAAATATACGACTACGCGTTTATGTCTACCGCTATAAAGAAAGGAGACATCTACTCTTTATGGAACATGCAAGATCCAATTCAAGCTAAAGAAAACACATTTGAGCAACGTTTTCTTTATCATGAATCAATTGAACAATTATTCCCAAAATCAAGACATAGAGCGAAGCTCTATAATGCTTTACGAGATAACGTTGTTGAAGTTAAAGCGGGTGAGTTCAATAACGCAATTGAAAATGCTCGTGACGATTTTAACGATCCTCGACGAAACGCAATTGTGGTACAAGCTTTCGTTGATGAACTATATAAAATTAGAAACCTTGGCAGGCCTCCTAAAGTCGAAGCATCAATAACTGATTCAATTGATGGGACTAAGCATCATATAACATTCAATATCGATTTTTTACAATTGGCTAGCATTGCCGGACAAAGCGGAATTAACTTTCATAATGGAACACCACTAACAGCATCTGCA
>DAOVYB010000099.1 GCA_030635835.1 Gammaproteobacteria bacterium | reverse complement strand
CTGAGTTCATCCATTTCAATACTTAGCATTTGGTTTTTATCAATTGTTACTGCCTGACTGGCAGACAAACTACGTAACTTTATTTCATTTATGAATTCGTTAAATTCTTTTTTATTAGGGTTGTTGTAAAACAGACTTAATACCACACAGTTCCCATAGCGACTTTTAAATTCCATAACATTTGGAGACTGGTATAAAAACATTAAAAATGCGCCAAGGCTTAGTAATAAAAAAATAACAATAAAGGGTAATAATCTTTCCAGTTTGCCACTTTCCTGAAAATAGAAAACATACGCAGTATAGGCTAAGGTTGTTAAAGAAAAATAAAATACTGCTAATAACCATTGCCAGGATATTTTCCGGTGTCGTACTGGCCAGGGCGCAAGCATACTAAGATTTAAGTGATAATTTTGATTGCTTATGAGGCTATTGGAAGTGACCTTGATAAACTTATGATTATAAATTTCAAATATACGTTTTTCTCCACGCGCACTGGATTGCTGATGTAAACTTGAATTAGCCGTTTTTCCATTCATTTGAATAATATACCTGAATTTCTGAGATGATTGCGGATATAAATAGATATTTTATTCTTAAATTAATTTGGAATGAACTATTTTATGGCTCTATAGTCTGATTTTGAACACGACTATTAATGATTGCAGGAATTAAGGACTTTTATGTTAATAAAAAAATCGCAAGATATTCTTTCTTCAGAAATTACTGATCAGGCTATTTATCAGCAAAGGCGAAAGTTTATGACCTCATCTATTGGTTTGACAGCAGCGGCTACACTTTTACCTTTTCAGTCTTCAGTTGCCGGATATGGTGGTAACGCACTGAAATTTAATAAGAATACGCAATTTAACACATCAGAAAAGCAAACCTCATTTGATAAAATTTCCAATTACAATAATTTTTATGAATTTGGCACAGATAAGTATTCACCTGCAAGAAATGCCCAGGCTTTAACTACGGATCCCTGGTCAGTACAAATAGCAGGAGAAGTTGAAAAACCGGGGACTTTACAACTGGAAGATATTCTCAAGCAACATGCGCTTGAAGAACGTATTTATCGTATGCGTTGTGTTGAGCGCTGGTCAATGGTGATTCCCTGGATTGGTTTCCCTCTTGCAAAATTGATTAAGCAAGCTAAGCCAACTTCAAAAGCTAAGTATGTGCAATTTGAAACATTACATCGTCCTGAAGAAATGGGGGGCCAGAAACGCAAAGTATTACCCTGGCCCTATATTGAGGGCTTACGTATTGATGAAGCGATGCATCCATTAACATTAATGGCTGTCGGGCTTTATGGTGAAGAATTGCCCAAACAAAACGGTGCACCATTACGTTTAGTGGTGCCATGGAAATACGGTTTTAAAAGTATTAAATCTATCGTTAAAATTACTTTTACTGAACATGAACCTGTTAGTAGCTGGACTAAAGTGGCGCCAAGTGAGTATGGTTTTTACTCAAATGTTAATCCTGCCGTTGATCACCCACGTTGGAGTCAAAGAAAAGAAAGACGTATTGGAGATTTTTTGAAAAGAAAAACTTTACCTTTTAATGGTTATGCAGAAGAGGTTGCTTCTTTATACACGGGTATGGACTTGAAAAAACATTTCTAGTACGAATAGCCTGAAGTCAGATAACGGCGTTAAAAACCAACTCAAAATGCTCATGTACTAATCGTACACTCCGCTTTTTCGTTAGTTTTTGCCTTGTTCTCTAACTTCAGGCTATCCGTACAAAAGTTTTAGTTAAATTTTATGATATTGATTAGATGATTAGATTTATAAAACCTGTTGTTTTTATTTTAGCGTTGTTACCCATCGTATTATTATCCAGAAGTTTTTATCTGGATGAATTAGGTGCAAATCCCTTTGAGGTTTTCACTCGCAGCACGGGTGAATGGACGCTTCGATTTTTACTACTCACTCTGGCAATGACACCTTTGCGTCAATTGACTGCTTCTGCGTGGCCATTGCGTCTGCGGCGTATGTTGGGTTTGTTTACTTTTTTTTATGTTTGCGTTCACTTGCTTACTTATATTTGGCTTGATCATTTTTTTGATTGGGGTGAGATATGGATTGATATAGTGAAACGACCTTACATTACCTTTGGTATGTTGGCGTTCACTTTATTAATTCCACTTGCCATCACCTCAACTAAAAAAATGATGAAACGTTTAGGCAAACGCTGGAAACTGTTACATAAATTAATTTATGCCATCGCAATATTGGGTGTGCTGCACTTTTTACTTCTAGTGAAGGCTGATTTACGGGAACCGATTATTTATGCCTTTATTTTATTTGTATTATTTTTGGTGAGGTTTAAGCCTGAGCTGCTAAACAAGCTCAGCTTTAACACCGCTTAATATCGTGCATAATGCAACTCATTTTAAATAAAATTCATTAAAGCAAACTTTTTCATCTTAATTTCTTCAATTTTAGCACTGGTTACAGTGTTATTCGATCCCCCTATGTTATTTTAAGTTTATGATTAATAGCTATTTATTTTTGTCTCGTGGTATATTTAGGGATGAAATCAACTGGTTTTTGTCACCTTTATGTCAGTGCTTCGCCATGGCATAATTGGCGGGTTAAAAACAAATTAAACGACTCATATTAGAAGTCATATAATTACAAGGAACGGCCGGAATAAAAGTTTCAGGTTGTTCTAAAGCATTCAAATTTAAGAAATTTTTCAGGAGAACGTCAATGTCACTCAATCGCCGCGAATTTATGCAAGTCATGGGTATGGCCGCTGCAGCAGGTATGTTACCAGGTTGTGATAGCAAGCCAGGTTCAGGAAATACCACTGTTGGTGCTGGAGCACCAGGTGATGTTTATAACATTCCAAAATTCGGTAATGTTACTTTGATGCATATGACTGATTGCCATGCACAGTTATTACCTATTTATTTTCGTGAGCCTAATGTCAACATGGGCGTTGGCAGAGCACACGGTCAGCCACCCCATTTGGTCGGTAACAAATTATTAGAGCATTTTAGTATTAAGGCTGACTCTTTAGAGGCGCATGCTTTTACTTACATTGATTATGCCGAAGCAGCAAAAGTGTACGGAAAAGTAGGTGGCTTTGCGCATTTACGTACATTAGTTAAAAAGATACGTGCAGATCACGGCGCGAATAAAACATTATTGTTAGATGGTGGCGATACATGGCAGGGTTCAGGTACAGCTTACTGGACACGTGGTAAAGACATGGTTGGTGCATGTAACCTGTTAGGTGTAGATGTAATGACGGGTCACTGGGAATTTACTTATCTTGATGAAGAAGTTATTTCGAATGTCAGAGATTTCAAAGGTGATTTTGTTTGCCAGAATGTTTTTGTAAAAGATGATGCATCGTTTGATTATAAGTTTGCAGAATATGAAGGTTATAACGAAGAAACACAACGCGCTTTCAAACCATACACGATTAAAGAAATGGAAGGTGGCATTCGTGTTGCTGTAATTGGTCAGGCGTTCCCATATACACCGATTGCAAATCCAGGACGTTTTATTCCTGACTGGACGTTTGGTATTCGTGATACAGAAATGCAGGCAACTGTTGATCAGGTTCGTGCAACTGAAAAGCCGGATGTTGTTGTTGTGATTTCTCATAATGGTATGGACGTAGATTTGAAAATGGCATCCGTTGTTTCAGGAATTGATGTTATTTTTGGTGGTCACACTCATGATGGTGTGCCGCATCCTTCAGTAATCAAAAACAAAGGTGGTAAAACACTCGTTACTAATGCCGGTTCAAACGGTAAATTCCTCGGCACCATGCAATTAGATGTGCGTAACGGTAAAGTTCAGGATTTCAGATATAAATTATTACCGGTCTTCTCTAACTTGTTAGAGCCTGATCAGGAAATGGCAAATTATATTGAAGAAGTACGTAAGCCTTACTTAAGTACTTTGACTGAAGAGTTAGCGGTAGCCGATCAAGTTCTTTATCGCCGTGGCAATTTTAACGGTACGTTTGATCAAATTATTTGTGATGCTTTGCGTGAAGTAAAAGGTGCTCAAATTTCACTTTCACCGGGTTTCCGTTGGGGTACAACCGTATTACCAGGCCAGACAATTACAATGGATCATGTAATGGATCAAACCTGTATTACTTACCCTGAAACTTATGTTCGTGAAATGAGCGGTAAAGTCATTAAGGAAATTCTGGAAGATGTGGCCGATAACCTGTTTAACAACGATCCATACTATCAACAAGGTGGTGATATGGTGCGTTTAGGTGGTCTGGATTACACCATGGCTCCAAAAGCAGGTTTTGGTAAACGTGTTACTGACATGGTTCTTGATGATGGTTCAAAAATTGAAGCCAGTAAAATGTACACAGTTGCTGGTTGGGCAACAGTAGGTTCTAAAGCACCTGGAGCACCTATCTGGGATGTTGTTGCAGAATATTTACGTTCTGAGAAAGTTGCGAAAGTGAAGAAACTAAACACACCGAAGATTGTTGGTATGGAAGGCAATCCGGGTATAGCCT
>DAOVYB010000036.1 GCA_030635835.1 Gammaproteobacteria bacterium | reverse complement strand
GGAAGGAACAGATTTGCTTCAGCCAGGCGTTTGCAGTCACCTTCTGCCTGATCAAATTGCTGATGCAGAAATGATGTATCGGCATGTTCAAAGTTATAGGCTGAAAACTCCTGCTCATTGCGCAGGAACACTTCGCCGTAGGTGACTTTTGTACCATCAGGATTTTCAACCCAGGTCAGGTCATAAACATTTTCAACGGCCTGGATATACATCGCCAAACGCTCAAGGCCATAAGTAATCTCACCTGGCGTGCGGCTAAGCTCTACACCGCCCACTTGCTGGAAATAGGTAAACTGGGTGACTTCCATGCCGTTGAGCCAGACTTCCCAGCCAAGACCCCAGGCACCCAGCGTGGGTGATTCCCAGTTATCTTCAACAAAACGAATATCATGAACTAACGGGTCAATCCCGAGCATTTTTAAGGATTCGAGGTACAATTCCTGAATATCCAGTGGTGAAGGTTTAATCGTGACCTGAAATTGGTAATAGTGCTGCAGACGATTCGGGTTTTCACCATAACGGCCGTCAGTTGGACGGCGGCAAGGCTGAACATAGGCTGTTGCCCAGGGCTCCGGGCCAATAGCACGTAAAAAAGTGGCTGGATGAAAGGTACCCGCGCCCATTTCCATGTCATAGGGTTGTAGAATAACGCAGCCTTTATCCGCCCAATATTGCTGTAAAGCAAGAATGAGTCCCTGAAAAGTTGCTCCTGGATTTGAGATGGGCTGTGAAGATGATTTAGCCAAGGGTGATCCTATAAATTACGTTTATGAATAAGCGGCATATTATAGCTGCACTAATTGAATACGTAACCAGCAATTAGGATAAATACACAAGTTTACAAATGTTTTCTAAGCTTACTAGTAAATTAACAGTAAAATGTAACTTTTGATAAGGAAGTGGAGTATTAGAAGTAAATGAGATTTATTCGTACATTAAGCTCATATTCAGTGCTTTTGTTATTATTGATGGCCTTAATATCATGCGATCAGCAACAGGTCGCTGATTATAATCCCGAGTATTCCAGTGCGGCTTTGCTGGAAGCTGAAAAAGAGTTTGTTATAGGTATTCATCCACTCCATAACCCTAAACGGTTACATGAGATTTTTGCTCCAATTGCGGAGTATTTAAGTCAGAATATTGCAGGCGTACGTTTTAAGATTGAGGCCTCTCGAAACTATGCGTCGTATGATAAAAAACTCTATAACCGCAAGTTTCATTTTGCTTTGCCAAATCCCTTTCAAACAGTTAATTCCCTCAAACATGGCTACAATGTATTCGGAAAAATGTCAGATGATGAAAATTTTAGAGGCATTTTTCTGGTCAGAAAAGACAGCAACATAAAAAAAGTCACCGACCTTAAGGGCCAGGCTGTCAGTTTTCCAGCGCCAACGGCTTTGGCAGCAACAATGATGCCGCAATATTATTTACAAAAGCATGGTCTTAATGTGATGCAGGACATAGACATTCGTTATGTCGGTTCACAAGAATCATCGATTATGAATGTGATGTTAGGAAATACCATCGCAGGAGCTACCTGGCCACCTCCCTGGCGCGCGCTTTCAAAAGAAAGACCTGAGCTGGCTAAAGAACTAAGAGTAATATGGCAAACATCTTCCTTACCTAATAATGGTTTGGTTGTGAGAGACGACATAGATCTCAATATAGTAAATGAGGTTAAAAATTTATTATTAAATTTACATAAGCAGAAGGAAGGTATGCAATGGTTAGCGAGAATGGAATTGAGCAAGTTTGAATCAGCAAATAATCAAACATATTTACCTGTAGTAGCTTTTTTAAAGCTGTTTAATAAAGAAGTCAGGGTTATTGATAAGTAAGATGAAAAAAGTATTTAATATTTTTAAGCAAATTTGGACAGCTTCAATTCGCCGACAATTAATGCTGGGTATAATTTTGGTTCATGCTGTTTTGATGAGTATTTTTGTTTATGATTTGGTAGAAAGACAACGAACTTTTTTACATCTGCAGAGTATTGAACAGGCACGAAGTCTTTCAGAAACATTAGCAGCAAACAGTGCTTCCTGGGTTCTGGCAAATGATTATATTGGTTTAGAAGAAGTTCTTGAATCACAAATTAATTATCCTGCTTTACGATATGCGATGGTATTAAGTCCTGTCGGTCAGGTAATGGGACATACACAATCAGATAAAGTAGGACTGTATGTTAAAGATGAGATTAGTGGTGATTTATTAAAGGGTAATAAGGAACAGAAAATACTTTTTAAAAATGCTCTTTCCATAGATATAGCTTCACCAATCAAAAGTAATGGCAAGTTTATTGGCTGGGCAAGAGTCAGTTTAAGTCAGGAAAAGAATACATCTAATCTTGAAATCATTGTAAGAGATGGAATGTTTTATACATTGT
This sequence comes from Gammaproteobacteria bacterium, assembly GCA_030635835.1. Next base: position 9,209 of record DAOVYB010000036.1, on the reverse strand, counting down.
TGGCCATAATTATTGGAGCATTATTTGCTTTTTTTATGGCTAAAGGAATAACTCGTGGTTTAAAACATATTGTTGATGTAGCTGATGGCATTAAACACGGTAATTTACAATTAAGATCAAACTTAAAACGAGATGATGAACTTGGACATTTAAGTGATGATTTCAACTTAATGCTTGATGGAATTAATAAAAGTAAACGTGATTTACAAAATATCATGGATAACACTCCTGCAGTAATCTATGTAAAAGATATTAACGGACGTTTTACATTTATTAATAAACGATTTGAGAAATTATTTCATATTTCACGTGAAGAAATAGTTGGGAAATCTTTATACGATATATTTCCTGAAAAAATAGCCAGTGAAATGCAGCGTAACGATAAAGACATAATTGAAACCGGTCATGCTTTAGAATCGGAAGAACTCGCACCGCAAGATGACGGTATACATACGTACACTTCTACTAAGTTCCCTTTGTATGATGAGAACGAAAATATTTACGCGGTGTGTGGTATATCCACAGATAAAACTGAAAAATTAAAAATAGAGAAAGAAAATGCATCTCTTGAATCTCAGTTATTTCATACACAGAAAATGCAGGCTATCGGCCAATTAACAGGTGGTGTTGCACATGATTTTAATAATCTATTATCTATCATTTTAGGCTTTACTGAATTAAGTGATGAGTTGTATGGAAAAAATAATGAAGATCTAAAAAAATATTTAAAAGAAATATGTTTGGCTGCTACTCGTGGTCGTGAATTAATTCAACAGATGATGATATATAGTCGTAAAGATCAAGATGAAGCTGATTTAGCTCCGATGAAAATCGAGCCTATATTAGAAGAAACAATAAGAATGTTGAAGGCAACGTTACCGACAAGTATTAATATTGAAACATCAGTTCAAAATAATTTACCTGAGGTAAAAAGTAACCCAAGCCTGATAAGTCAGGTATTAATGAATTTATGTATAAACGCAAAAGATGCTATGGAAAATAAGGGTGATTTATTCATTACCTTAACTGTAGAAAATTTTAAAGTACAACCATGTAATTCATGTCATGAAAATTTTGCAGGTGAATACATGGTGATAAGTGTAAAGGATAATGGCAAGGGAATCCCTGAGGAACTTATAAATCGTATTTTTGAACCTTTTTTTACTTCCAAAGAAGTCGGAAAAGGTACTGGTATGGGGCTTTCAGTCGTACATGGAGCTGTGCATAAGTTAGGAGGACATATTGTTGTAAAAAGCATTTATGGAGAAGGTACTAAAATTAAAGTTTTATTACCTGTATCAGATGAAAAAAATAAAACTGAAAATATAAAAATAAATAATAAGGAAAAATATGATTTTTCCGATTTAAATATAATGGTTATTGATGATGAGTCTGCAATTGCTCATCTATTAGAAGAGTCATTAAAACAATGTAATGCAACTGTAGACGTTTTTACAAACAGCCAAAAAGCATTAAAATTTTTTGAGCGAGAATTTAAAAATATTGATATTGTTATTACAGATCAAACCATGCCAGGTTTAACAGGAGTGGTATTAAGTAAAAAGTTACTCGCACTTCGTCCAGATATAAAAATTATACTTTGTACGGGTTATTCCTCAGAAGTGACGGAAGAATCATCATTATTACTTGGGATAAAATCATTCATACCTAAACCGATTAATCTTGAAAAACTTTATAGCGTTATCAATAAGTTAAAATAATATACCTAAAAATATCTATGGAAGTATATGAAATAACGCTGAGAATGTTTAAAATATTTGTTATATTTCAGCCCATTAAGTCTTAGTTTTTTCCATTTTATACTGGTTTTTCTTTAATTTACGGTTTTCTTATGAGCAAGCAACGCAAAGCAGTTTCCCTAATCTCGGGTGGCCTCGACTCTTTATTGGCAACAAAAGTTATGCTGGAGCAGGGCATTCATGTCGAAGGGATTAATTTTTATACTGGCTTTTGTGTAGAAGGTCATACCCATGCGATTCGTAAAAAAGATAAAGCAAAACCCAAAAGAAATAATGCTTTGTGGTCAGCTGAACAGCTTGGCATTAAGTTGCATATTGTTGATGTGATTGAAGAGTACAAAGATGTTTTGTTAAACCCTAAACATGGTTATGGACAAAACATGAATCCGTGTCTGGACTGTAAAGGCTTTATGGTTAAAAAAGCCGTTGAGTGGATCAAGGAAAATGATTTTGATTTTATTATCACCGGTGAAGTGATTGGCCAACGTCCCATGTCACAACGTCGAGAGACCATGCCGATTATTCAACGTGAGTCAGGTGCGGGTGATTTATTGTTACGCCCTTTGTGTGCTAAAAATTTACCAGAAACAATCCCTGAAAAAGAAGGCTGGGTTGACAGAGAAAAACTTTATGACTTTAGTGGCCGTACCCGTAAGCCTCAAATGGCGTTAGCCGAAAAATTTGGTTTTAAAGATTATGCTTCTCCTGCAGGTGGTTGTTGTTTTTTAACCGATAAAAATTATTCCGATAAGCTTGTTGATATGTGGCAGCATCGTTCAAGCCGAGACTATGAACTTGATGACATTATGATGTTGAAAGTAGGTCGACATATTCGTCCAAATGAAAATTTTAAAATGATCGTAGGTCGTGAACAGGGTGAAAATAAATTTATGGAAGGTTATCGCAAAATGTATCCTTATATTCATTGTACTAGCCACAATGGACCATTAACGTTATTAGATGGAAACATATCAGAAAGTGATGCTGAACTTGCTGCACGTATAGCAGCACGATATGGTCAGGGACGAGATGCTGAAGAAGTTGAAATGTCAATAAACTATCCAGATGGAAAAAACACTATAATAAAGGTAAAACCGATGCCTGCGGATGAAATTCCTGAAGCGTGGTATGTTTAAAAACAAATCTTGAACCACAGAGGACACAAAGGTTCACAGAGAAAATTCAAAAAGAATATTTTTTAAAGCCAAGTTATTTAGTATGTATTAGTATTTGTGAAAGCACAGGATTATAAAGTAGAAAGATTTAAAACCTCTGTGTACCTTTGTGTCCTCTGTGGTGCAAATGTTTTTGATCTTTCAAATAAAGGTTTTAGTAATGAAACATACATTAGATGCGAAACGTTTGTTGTGCCCAATGCCAGTCATACGTACGCAAGATAAAATAAAAACATTGGCTGTTGGTGATGTGCTTGAAGTGGTATGTACTGATCCCGGTGCATTAAATGATGTGCCTGCGTGGTGTCGTATTAATGGTCATAAAGTTTTAGAAACTAAAACAGTGGATGACGAAGTGATTATCATTATTGAGGTTATAGGTGTTGAGGGTCGAGATGTTGGAGATAAAGAATAATGGGGCATGACCATAATCATCATGATCCTTCACATCCTGTTGATGATCAAGGACAGGTTTTATTAACCTCAAGCCAGCGTTATAAAGATACTATTCGTGTTACTTTAATTGGTTCTGTTATTGATTTCCTTTTAGGTGTTGCAAAAATTGTTATTGGTTTTACCGCACAGTCTCAGGCATTGATTGCTGACGGTGTTCACTCTCTATCAGATTTAGTTACAGACTTCGCGGTGTTGTATGCCGCAAAACATTCTCATCAGGAAGCAGATGAGGATCACCCTTATGGCCATGGCCGTATTGAAACCGTTGTAACGGTGGGTTTAGGAATAGCATTAATGGGTGTGGCAATTGGTATCATGATTGATGCCACTAATCGTCTATTTAACCCCAATACATTATTTTCACCGGGTATGTTGGCATTAGCGATTGCCATCGTTTCGGTTTTTGCTAAAGAAGCCATTTATCAATACACCATGGTCGTCGCAAAACGCTATCGTTCAAATATGCTGAAAGCCAATGCCTGGCATAGCCGAAGTGATGCCATTTCATCAATTATTGTTGTTGTTGGCATTATTGGTAGCATGGCAGGCTTGATTTATCTGGATGCGATTGCAGCAATTGGTGTTGGTATCATGATTGCTAAGATAGGCTGGGATCTGGCCTGGCACAGCATTAAGGAGCTGATTGATACCGGGCTTGAAACAGAGCGGGTTAAGGAAATCGAGAAAAGCATTCTTGATGTGGATGGTGTGAGTACGTTACATATATTAAGAACTCGCCAGATTGGCGCGGATGCATTAGTTGATGTGCATATTCAGGTTGAACCCTACATCAGTGTTTCTGAAGCCCATTATATTAGTGAGACAGTGCGTTCGAAGCTGATAAAAGAGGTTGAAGAAGTTATTGATGTCATGGTGCACATTGATCCAGAAGATGATGAGCATATAATTCATGCCAAACTACCACTCAGGACTGAATTGCTGCAGAAAGTGAAATTAGCCTGGGCCGATATAGAAGAAGTGACAAAAGTTGAATGTATTACATTACATTATTTACAGGGAAAAATAGAAATAGAACTTTTGTTACCGCTGGCAATTCTGCATAATGCGCAACCAGATTCAGAAAAAGCTCTGGAACAGCGCTTTAAACAGGCGCTGGTAAGTGTAGAAGAAATCTCGCAGGTTTCGATACATTATCACTAAGATTATTTGAATAATGCACCAATTCAGTGCGATTGATTGTATATATGCACCATTATAGTTCATTTTAATGATTTTTAAACTATATGAAAGATTAATTGTATTAAAAATCAATAGGTTAGCCGATTTCTATAAGTGGCACGTTTAATGCTCTCAAAATTAGCATAAAGAAATTACAGTTTTAAAAAATTTATTATTTTATTAGGAAATTGGAGATACACCATGTCTGACAATGTTTTAAAAATGATTAAAGACAACGGCGTTAAGTTCATTGACTACCGTTTTACTGATACTCACGGTAAAGAGCAGCACGTTTCTTGCCCTGCTCATACTGTAGATGCTGATTTATTTACTGAAGGCAAAATGTTTGATGGTTCTTCCATCGGAGGCTGGAAAGGTATTAACGAATCAGACATGATTATGATGCCAGATGCATCTACTGCAGTTATGGATCCATTTGCTGATGAACCTACATTAATTCTTTCTTGTGACATTATTGAGCCAGCAACGGGTCAAGGTTACGAGCGTGACCCGCGTTCTGTCGGTAAACGTGCAGAAGCTTATTTAAAATCAACGGGTATCGCTGATACTGCTTTCTTTGGTCCAGAACCAGAATTTTTCATCTTTGATGATGTTCGCTGGAAAACAAACATGAGCGGTATGTCTTATGAAGTTGATTCAGACGAAGCAGAATGGAACTCAGAAAAAGTTTATGAAGATGGCAACATCGGTCACCGTCCAGGTTTAAAAGGCGGTTACTTCCCAGTACCACCTGTTGATTCATTAAACGATTTACGTGCTGCTATGTGTTTAGCAATGGAAGAAATGGGTGTTGAAGTTGAAGTACATCACCACGAAGTTGCAACAGCAGGTCAATGTGAAATTGGTACAGCATTTAACACTTTAGTTAAACGTGCTGATCAAACTCAAGTTTTAAAATACTGTGTACATAACGTTGCTCACATCTACGGTAAAACAGCAACGTTCATGCCTAAGCCATTAGTGGGTGATAACGGTAGTGGTATGCATGTTCATATGTCTTTAGCGAAAGATGGTCAAAACTTATTCTCAGGTGATGAGTATGGTGGGTTATCTGAAACTGCACTTTATTATATTGGCGGTATCATTAAACATGCTAAAGCATTGAATGCTTTCACTAACTCTTCAACTAACTCATACAAACGTTTGGTTCCGGGTTTCGAAGCACCTGTTATGTTAGCTTACTCTGCACGTAACCGTTCAGCTTCAATTCGTATACCTTTCGTATCATCTCCAAAAGGCCGTCGTGTTGAAGTACGTTTCCCTGATCCAACAGCAAACTCTTACTTATGTTTTGCTGCAATGTTAATGGCAGGTCTAGACGGTATCCAAAACAAGATTCACCCAGGTGAAGCAATGGATAAAGATTTATATGACTTACCAGCAGAAGAAGCAGCAGCAATTCCACAAGTTTGTTCTTCATTTGATCAAGCGTTAGAAGCATTAGCTGCTGATCGTGAATTTCTCACAGCTGGTGGCGTTTTCACTGATGACATGATTGATGCATTCATTGAATTGAAGAACGAAGAAATTACTCGTTTACAGATGAGTACTCATCCTGTTGAGTTTGATATGTACTACAGCTGCTAAGTTTTACTTAAATGCTTTGAAAACGCCTCCTATATGGAGGCGTTTTTTTTTGCTAAAAAAATATCAGCTAGCTGTCATTGCGAGCGAAACGCGGCAATCTTAAGAAAAATGCGATATAACATGAGATTACTACGGGCGTCCTGCCCTTCGCCCTAAGGGCCAAGCAAAGCTTGTTTAAAATCGTTCCATACGATTTTATGCCGCGTTCACTTTGTTCTCTCGGCAACTGCTCCTGCGTTGCTCTACCTTCGCACCTCCATGTGCTCGTCGCAATGACGTGATAGCTTGTTTATATTGAACCTGTTGGCTATGCTATAAGCATGTCTAAACTTATTCTTTCATTAATTTGTATTTTTATATCTGTTTCTGTCACAGCGGAGACGGTATATAAAAAAACAAATCCAGATGGCAGTGTTGAATTCACAGATCAAAAATCAACAGACAGTGAAGAAGTTAAAATTCGCAAACCAACGACATTTCAAGCACCACGTTTGCCTGCTTTAAATTTACCTACCAAAAAATTAAGCCCAACTTTCAATTATCAATTAACAATAAATCAGCCAGTAAATGACGCTGTAATTGTCGGCAAAATGGATGTATCGGTATCAGTATCTGTTCAACCGGCTTTATTAAGTGGCCAAGGCCACCAAATTCGCTATGAACTCGCTGGCCAATCGATCGTTAGTCGGAATATGTCAGAGACATTTAAGAATGTTGATCGAGGAACGCATAATTTAAGCGTTAGTATTATTGATGCAAAAGGTAGTGTGGTGAGTCCGGTTGCATCAAGCGTTTTTCATATGAAGCGCTTCTTTAAAAAGCCTGTTGTCACTAAACCCAAGCCGAAAGCCGCTACGCCTTAGCTGCTTTAGACTTTACCTTGCACCAATATGGTGCATTCCAAATAGATTTGTAATACCCTATCCTTTGATGAAGAGAGCTTAACTTTTCGAAAAGCTTTTTCTGTGCGCTAACCCTTTGTTTTTAATCGATATTACAGTTTAATATTTCGCCTTTATAGAAGGGGCATATATTTCAGCTTGGCGTGGTTTTTGCTCAAGTATATTTAACAAGATAGGGAATGAAATGACTAAACAGACTGAACTACAAAAACGCGTACTTGAAGGAATGAGCACCGTAGTTTTACTGTTTGATGCAGATTTAATTCTGGCTTACATCAATCCTGCGGGAGAGATGTTATTTGAGCAAAGTGCACGGCATATGTTGGGTTTACCTTATGTGGAATTGATTCAGCACCGGGATGAGATTTCAGCAAATAAATGGATAGAAGAGATTAAATCAGGTCAATCTTTTACCCGTCATGAAGTGCCCCTGGTTTTGCTTAACCATAATGAGGTCACCGTAAATTTAACAATTTTACCTTTAACGGATAGTGCTGATAAAACGGAATATTTATTAGAAATTGTATCAGTAGAACGTTGGTTGCGTATAACTCGAGATGAACAACGTGTAGAGCAACAGGAAGTAACACAGGAAATTTTACGTGGGCTAGCGCATGAAATAAAAAATCCTTTAGGAGGGTTGCGAGGTGCAGCACAATTATTGGAAAGGGAATTACCCAGTCAGGATTTAAAAGAATATACACAGGTTATTATTAGTGAAGCTGATCGGTTACAAGCATTAGTAAATCGTATTTTAGGGCCAGCAGGATTACCAAAATTAAAAGATGTAAACATACATGAAGTATTAGAGCTTGTAAGAAGCCTGATAAAAATAGAAGTTGAAGATGGGATACAAATACATCGTGATTATGATCCCAGTGTTCCTGATGTTCAGGCCGATCATGATATGTTGATTCAGGCGTTATTAAATATTGCACGTAATGCCTGTGAAGCATTAAAAGGTAAAGGCAACATTACATTTAAAACACGTGTTGTCAGAAAATATACTATAGGATTACAGCGTCATAAGTTAGTAGCATGTATTGAGGTGATTGATGATGGTCCGGGTATACCAGAAGATATAAGAGATAAAATATTTTTTCCAATGGTGACAGGTCGAGTAAAGGGCAGTGGTTTAGGTTTAGCTATTTCTCAATCATTAATTCAACAACATGATGGCTTAATTGAGTGTCAGAGTGAACCCGGCCATACCGTGTTTTCTGTGATTTTACCAATTAATTAAAAGGTGAAACAAAAGTATGAGCGCTAATGTAAACAAGGAAAGTATTTGGGTTGTTGATGATGATCGCTCGATACGATGGGTACTGGAAAAAGCATTAAGTAAAGCCGGGATGGAAGTTCGTACTTTTGAAGAAGCCGATAGTGTTCTTCGTGCCATAGAACGTGGCCAGCCTGATGCAATTATTAGTGATGTTCGTATGCCTGGAATGGATGGTTTAGCGTTGCTTGATAAAATACATTCTAACCATCCAGATCTGCCCGTTATTATTATCACAGCACATTCTGATTTAGACAGCGCTGTCTCTGCTTATAAGGGCGGGGCATTTGAGTATTTACCTAAACCCTTTGATGTTGATGACGCGGTTGAGCTTACATGTCGAGCAGTGAAACACTACAAAGAAATAGCAAAAGAAAATAAAGTAGAACTTTTGCAAGAAACAGAAATTATTGGTGAAGCAGCTTCTATGCAAGAAGTGTTTCGTGCCATTGGACGTTTATCTCGCTCTAATATAACAGTGTTAATCAACGGTGAGTCGGGTACAGGTAAAGAGCTCGTTGCTGAAGCATTGCATCGACATAGTCCTCGAGCAGAAAAAGCATTTATTGCATTAAACATGGCTGCGATACAGCGTGACTTGCTGGAGTCGGAATTATTTGGTCACGAGAAAGGTGCGTTTACCGGTGCACAAGCTTTACGTAAAGGTCGTTTTGAACAAGCTGATGGTGGCACTTTATTTTTAGATGAAATTGGTGATATGCCAGCAGAACTGCAAACACGCCTATTACGTGTTTTAGCGGATGGTGAATTTTATAGAGTAGGTGGCCATAGCCCAGTTAAAGTTGATGTCCGTATCATTGCTGCCACGCATCAAAATCTTGAAGAACGT
>DAOVYB010000022.1 GCA_030635835.1 Gammaproteobacteria bacterium | reverse complement strand
CCGTTGATTATATAGATAGCTTATCCTTAAGCCTTAATCTTATAGGTATGACAAGTTTGTTGCAGGAAGATGCGGCAGGCATACGTGTTATTGAAATGTTAAAGACATTAAAACATAGCGCAAACCAGTATAAATTAAAATTTAACTGGTCAGATTTTCGTACCTGGCTGGGTCGCAGCCTTGAGCAATTTGTTTTTACTCCTGAAAAAACTGCCAGTCCGGTTACCTTAATGGGACTGGGACAAAGTCGCTTACAACAATTTGATGCCTTAATCATTGCCAGTGCAGAGCATGAACATTTACCGGGAAAATCAAACTTAACGCCATTTTTCAATAATGCGGTACGACTACAATTAAACTTAACCACATCACATGATTTATTAACTGAACGTTTTCACCATTTCCGTCGTTTACTTGAGTCGGCACCAGAGATTTTAATTACTGCAAATAATGAAGAAAATGGTGAAGAAGTTCCAATCAGTCCATGGTTAGAAATTATTCATCGTTTTTATCAGCAAAGTTATTCTACGTCTTTAGAAGACAAAGAGTTACAAAGCCTGATTAATAAGCCTGACACATATGTAATTCGTAGTACCGATAAAACCTTACCTGAAAAAACAATTCAGGCTAAATCTTCATTACCAAAAGAATTAGTACCTAAACATTATTCACCAAGCAGTTATCAAAAATTAATGGACTGCCCTTACCAGTTCTTTGCTGCTCACGGCCTGAATTTGTCTGCTAATGAAGAAGTACAGGAAGCTTTATCTAAAAGTGATTACGGTGAGCGTGTTCATCGCTGCCTGGAAGCTTTTCATCATAACGTAGAATGGCTACCTGGCCCATTCAAAGAAACAGTGAATGAAAAAAATCGAGAATCGGCAATAGAAGTTCTTGAAGAAATATCACGTCAGGTTTTTTCTCGTGATCTTGATGACAGTTTTGAGCATAGTGGCTGGTTAGCGCAATGGCTTAAACTTATTCCTGCTTACATCAACTGGCAAATTAAAAATGCGCATGACTGGCAGTTTTCTGAAGCCGAGCTTAAAAGTAATATAGCCTGGCAAAAAGATATTGAGCTGGGAGGCAGACTGGATAGGCTCGATGAAAATGAAAGCGGCTTAAGTATTATTGATTATAAAACAGGCAAATCCGCAACATTAAATGATATTGAACAAGGTGAAGCCGTTCAACTGCCCTTTTATGCGCTTTTAGCTGAAGCAGAACTCAAGAAACCGGTTAGTAAGGTGAGTTATCTCAACTTAAGTAATAACGTTAAATATGGTGCCCAGCTTTCTGATGATAACTTAAGCACTATTAGTCACAAAATAGGTGAACGGCTCGCGCAAATAATTAACGAGATGAATGATGGAAAACTTCTCACAGCATGGGGAGATGAAGGTACCTGCCAATACTGCAACATTAACCGGCTCTGTCGTAAACAAGCCTGGGATGTTTAATCAAGGTTTGCATATAATATTAACAGGCAAAAAAATAGGTGGCCATATGGCCACCTAATAATACCTTTCAGGCTTATCCTGCCTGTATCCTTTTAAACGAGCAGATTCGCATTTAACAATCATTGTTAATCAGCTTCCTTACTTCTGCACACCAATCCGTTTTAATGCATCCTTTAGGCAATCCTGCCTGGCACACTTTTCCTTGTGTAATATCCTAAAAATTAAAACTTATAATTTTGTGGGGTATATTTATAGATTAACAGTCTAAATTGACTAAACAAGTTATCTTTTTCAAAATATGACTTAGCTCACAAAACGTTGTATTTTGTAATAATTATAGCGACTCAAAATGCAAATTTCACCTTATAGAGCATCTTCAAGCAGATAAGGTTAAACTAGTAGTTATAAATTTTGTATTACAGTATTCATAATTATGAATTAAGGCAAACTATGGCACTTATCGAACAACTCAAAGGACATACAACCGTTCAAGCTTCCGCCGGAAGTGGCAAGACTTACCTCTTGATTAGTAGAATTGTTCGCCTGTTATTAACCGGTGCCGATGCTGGCAATATTCTTGCTATTACCTTTACCCGCAAAGCAGCAAATGAAATGCAGACACGCTTACTCGAAAGACTTTATGAGTTAGCAACCTGCAATGAAGATAAACTTAAATTAATTTTAAATGAGTTACAGCTTGAGACAAACCCAGACAGCATCAAACTATGCCGCAGCTTGTATGAAAAAATATTACGCAGTGAAGCTCCGGTAAAAACATCAACCTTCCATGCATTTTGCCAGGAACTATTACGACGTTTTCCTATGGAAGCCAATGTCTCCCCGGGCTTTGATTTATTAGATAAAACCACGCTACTTTATAATGAAGCCTGGGATGCTTTAATGGCTGAAGCGAATAAAAATAAGGATGAAAAACTTATAGCAGCACTTCATCTATTATTTAATGAGCTCGGTTTATACAACAGCAGACAGGCTTTAACCAATTTTATAGAACACCGCAGTGATTGGTGGGCATACACATCAAATGAAACAGAAACCGTTTTATTTGCTCAACAACGGTTACAAAAACAACTCGATATTAAAGCTGAATCAAACCCAATCGAGGATTTATTTTCTAATAAGAATAACATCACACTATTAAATGAGTTTCATGTTTTATTATGTAAGCATGATACCGCCACCAACTTAAAAGTCAGCGATTTAATTTATAAAGTTATAGATGAAGATATCAACAACTCTTCACGTTATGAATTATTTAAACAATGTTTTTTAACTCAGGCCGGAGAACCGTTAAAAACCCGCAAGGCAAGTAAAACACTGGAAAAGAAAATGGGGTTGCAAGGTCAGGAACGATTTCTTGAGCTGCATTTGTTGTTAAGTGAAAAACTCATACAGACTAATTTGCAAATTGCTGCCATACGCACACTTAATACCAGTTCAGCATGGTATCTTGCAGGTGAACGTTATTTACATCACTTTCAAAAATTAAAATCTGAACAACGTTTGCTCGATTTTACTGACCTGGAATGGCAAACATACTTACTATTAAACAAGAGTAATAATGCTTTATGGGTTCAGTATAAGCTCGACCAAAAAGTAGAACATCTTCTGGTTGATGAGTTTCAGGATACCAACCCAACACAATGGCGATTAATTTTACCGCTACTGGAAGAAATTGCGGCAAGTGAAGACGAAAGAAACCGCAGTGTTTTTATTGTTGGAGATGAAAAGCAATCCATATATCGTTTTCGACGCGCAGAACCTCGCTTATTTATTGCAGCGGAAAAATGGTTACATAAAAACCTCAAAGCAAACACTTGTCCATTAAGTCATTCGTGGCGTTCCAGCCCCGCAGTTATTAATTTTATAAATAAAATTTTCACACAAAATGAGTTTAAAAATTTATTACCCGGTTTTATTGAACATAGTACTCATCGTGAAGAATTATCCGGGAAAGTGACTTTATTACCTTTATCACTAAAAGAAAGCATTGATAAAGATGAAGACGAAAACAGTTCCGAACTGGTTTTACGTAACCCGTTAAATGAGCCTCGCCCCGAATTACTTAGCCAGCAATATTTTAACGAAGGACTCATGATCGCAAAAGAAATCAAACATTTAATTTCTGAAAAAATCGCGATTGCCAAAAACAATTGCAATGAAACAATAAATTATAACGATATTATTATATTACTTCGAAGCCGTACCCATGTTGCAGATTATGAACGCGCACTCAGAGAAAGCGGCATACCTTACATTGGCGCTAATCGCGGTACCTTGCTTGAAAGCCTTGAAGTTAATGATATGTTAGATTTATTACAGTGGCTTATTCTTCCTTTTGACAACTTATCGCTGGCCGGCATATTACGCTCACCTTTATTTTCTGTTTCAAACGATGACCTTATTGCAATCAAACAGGCATCAAAAGGAAGCTGGCTGGAACGGTTAGAAAACTTCGTATTACAAAATCCTGAAAACGAATCATTATCCCGTGCATATAATCTATTAAGCCAGTGGCAGGATGATGCCAGCAAACTTCCGACACATGATTTATTAGATAAAATATACAGCGAAGCAAATGTGCTTGCTCGTTATGTTGCGGCTTTTCCCGCTCACTTGAGTATGCGTGTTACTGCTAACCTGAATCGTTTTCTTGAACTGGCCCTGGAAATGGATAGTGGCCGCTATCCTAGTCTGAGTCGCTTTTCTTCCTGGTTAAATGAGTTACGTCAGATGGAAAATGAAGCACCGGATGAACCCGTTACACCTGCTTCTGGTGAGGCAGAACAACGTGTGCAAATATTAAGTGTCCATGCTGCAAAAGGACTCGAAGCTCCTGTTATTTTTCTTGCCGACAGCGCAAGCAGTCCTGCAAATAAAAAAGCCTATTCCACATTAATAGACTGGCCCGCCGATAAAGACAGACCAGAGTATTTTTTACTTACTGCAGCAAAAAACAAGCTGGATAAATTTAGTAAAAATTGTATTGATGAACAAGACTTTTTTGAACAACGGGAAAACGCAAACCTGCTATATGTTGCTCTTACTCGCGCAAAACAAATGTTATTTATAAGTGGTAGTGAACCAAAAAGTAAGGAGCATGGATGGTATGAAAAAATTTGTTCTGCTTTTGAATTCACTAGCAAAGATAATGCAGATCCGGTAATACTCGAATCAATTGGTGCTGAAGATAAAATACAGCTACAAGAAAAAGAAAAGAAACAACAGTCGATAATAATCCCAAAGGCGTTGTCAGCACCTTTAAAAATACATAACCAACAACTGGATATTTCCCCAAGTCAGCAAACAACGGTTAGTCATACAAATTCCGAAACAAGTGAAGAAAATACGCTTCGCGGCATTATTATGCATCAAATGCTGAATTATTTATCTCGTTCTCCACAGAGCAAGCTAGCACAGTTTTATAGTAGTGAGACTCAGGATATACAATCAACTGAGCTTGAAAGCTGGTGGAATGAATGCAAGAGCATAATAAGTGATAAAAAGTTTGAAAATCACTTCAATCCGATCTTTTTTGATAAATTTTATAATGAAATTCCGATACAATTTAAAGACGGCGAAAAAAATGTTTATGGCATTATTGATCGCTTAATCATAAAAGGCACTACCGTCACGATTATTGACTATAAAACTCACCCCTATGTCACTAATGAAAACATAGAACACTATGCACAATCATACAATTCACAAATGCAACTTTATAAAAAAGGTGTGCAACTTTTATGGCCGGAATATAATGTGACATCAACATTATTATTCACTGCAATAGCCCGGCAATACACATTTTAAAATGGAACTCACATGTCATTTAGTTTAGATATTACAGAAAAAAATTTTATTTCTGAAGTCATTGAAACTTCGCGTAAAACACCTGTACTGGTGGATTTCTGGGCAACGTGGTGCGAGCCCTGTAAAACTTTAATGCCTGTTTTAAACAAACTGGCAGAGGAATACGCAGGTCAATTTCGTTTGGCTAAGGTGGAAGTCGATCAGGAACAAAATTTAGCCGCTCAATTTGCGGTACAAAGTGTCCCAACTGTCAAAATGGTGCTTAATGGTGAAATAGTGGATGAATTTACAGGAGTCTTAGCTGAAGGCCAAATTCGTGAATTCATAAATAAGCATCTCGCACATAAAGAAGATTCTCCCTTACAACAAGCTATCAGCACTTATCAGAATGGTGAAACTGACTCTGCTTTAGCAAAAATGCAGGACATACTTTTAGCAGAACCGGAAAATCCAATGGTCCGTATTGAGTTTGCCAATATACTAATGCGAGAAAAACGTTTTGATGATGCCCGGGATTTACTTCAAAGTTTATCCGCAGAAGATAAAAACAACCCAGCAGCTTTAGCACTCCTTGGACAACTTGAATCGATTGATGCCGTCGTTGCTGCTCCTGATATTGAGGAATTACTACAAACGATTGATCAGGAACCCGCTAACTGCCTTGCACGTGAACAACTGAGTGCTCATTATCAATTACGCGGTGATTACACTGCCGCCATGGATCAACTTTTAGAAATTGTCCGTCAGGATCGTAATTATAATGAAGATGCAGGGCGAACAGCTTTGTTGAAAATATTTGATATGTTAGGCCATAACCATGAACTGGTTGGGCAATACCGAAGAAAGTTAGCGCAAATACTTAATTAATAAAGTCAAAAGATCTCAACGCAGAGGACGCAAAGTTTTCGCAAAGAACGCAAAGTAAAAAATAAGACAACTTAAGCTTAATGCCAATCAGTTAAGGCTTGTAGGTTGGGCTGTGGCACAAAGCCCAACAGTTGTGACTGGTTTTTTCACCATTGTTGGGGGTCGCAAACTCTTGGCAATTACTCCTGCTTTGCTCTACCTCCTACATCTATGTAGTCGACCACCAACCTACAAAAAAGAAAAAATTCCCCTTAACTGAATGGCATCACTATTAAGAAAGTGTTTTATTACAATTAAACACCGCGTTGGCCTGAAGGCCAACCTACAAAAACCTTTGCGTTACTTTGCGTCTCTGCGTTGAAATATTTTGATTTTTTATTTTACCGCTTTGTTTAATGCTTCACTCAAACGTGCAGCAGGAATATAACCCGGTACCACCGTACCATCTTCTAACACAAGTGCAGGTGTACCTTGAATACCGATCATATTACCTAAAGCATAATGCTGAGCAACAGGATTATTACACTTATCCACTTTAAGCTCTTCACCATTCTTAGCTTTTGTCATGGCCGCTTTTTTGTCTTTACTACACCACACAGCCTCCGCTTTCTTAAATGAACCTGAACCGATACCTGCTCTTGGATACGCCATATAGCGGATTCGAATTCCAAGCTCATTATATTTATTTACTTCTTTATGCAGCTTACGGCAGTAACCACAATCAATATCCGTAAACACGGTAACGGTATGTTTTAAGGTATCCTTTCCAAATACAATCATCGAGTCTTCACCCATCGCATTAATCGCAGCAGATACTGATTTATTTCGTGGTTCCTGTGAAACATTTTCTTTTGTACGCATATCAATCAAGTCACCGTCAACCACATAACGGCCATCAGCACTGACATAATAAAAACGCGGTGGCATAGCCACTTGATATAAACCAGGAACGGGAGAATGAAAAATATTTTTCGGATTGACGCCATTAAATTGCTTGGCAATATTTTTTCTGGCTATTTCCAGTTCTTTATCTGCAGCATAAATCGGAGTAATAAAAAGACATGCGGTAATAACAAGCAGAACTTTATTTCGTACATTTTTCATTTAAATCATGACCTTGGGTAAATTACTGTAATATTGTGAATTATAACCATTTTGTACGATTATATTGTGAAAGATTTGACCTTTCAGTGCTTAATTTGTTCCCTTTATCGTTCATTTAATTAACCACGTGGATGATGCTCGCTGTGCAGAGATTTCAGGCGTGCTTTTGCGACATGGGTGTAAATTTGCGTCGTTGATAAATCACTATGGCCTAATAGCATTTGTACCACTCGCAAGTCTGCACCGTGGTTCAATAAATGGGTAGCAAAAGCATGCCGTAACGTATGTGGTGAAATTGTGGTGGAAATTTCAGCTTTATGCGCATAACGCTTGATAAGATACCAAAATGCCTGCCGAGTCATTTCAGCGCCTCTTTTGGTGACAAATAAGGCATCTGAGACCTGCCCTTTTAATAAATCAGCTCGTGTATTTACAAGGTACTTTTGTAGCCAGTTAACAGCTTCTTCACCTAAGGGAACTAATCGTTCTTTATTTCCCTTTCCTGTCACCCGCAGCACACCCTGTTGTAGATTTACCTGCATTAACTGCAAATTGACCAACTCTGATACACGTAATCCTGTTGCATATAGAACTTCAAATAATACCCGATCACGCAGTCCCAACAAGGTGGAAGTATCCGGCGCCATTAATAAGGATTCCACATCTTCTTCGGTCAAACTTTTTGGTAATGAACGTCCTAATTTTGGTGCATCAATCAATACAACAGGATCAACATCTATCTTTTTTTCCCGTAGTAAATAGGCATAAAATCGTCTTAAGCTTGATAACAAACGTGCTCGACTTCGCGCACTAATCTCCCTTTTTTTCAGCTCGGATAAATAACGGACTATCGTATCTCGTTCAGCATTAATTAATATATCTGATTCTTGTGAATTACATCGATGAGACAGCCAGATAAAGAATTTTTTTAGATCAGTTCGATAAGCGGATAAAGTATTTTCACTTAAACCTCTTTCCATCCAGATAACATCAATAAACTGTTCAATTATTTCAGCTGTAAAGTCTGTGGCATCTGCAGGTTCCTTACTCATAGCTGTACACCTTCGTGATTTAACAGCCAGCGTTTAATGCTTAATTGCCTGCCTTCAGTTTCTCCGGCATAACCACCCAGGCCATTAGCAGCAATAACTCGATGACAGGGAACAATAATTTGAATGGGATTTTTTCTGCA
This sequence comes from Gammaproteobacteria bacterium, assembly GCA_030635835.1. The sequence continues at coordinate 5,625 of DAOVYB010000022.1, read as the reverse complement.
AGCATTACCGACCGCACGTGCACTGGAATTAAGGTTTTTAGCGATTTCCCCATACGTTCTTGTTTCACCTAATGGAATTTTGCTTAACTCATGCCAAACAGCTTTTTCAAATAAGGTACCTTGAGCTGCTAATGAAATTGTTTGTAATGATATTGCTGAAGAAAAGTAATTTTTTAATTGCTGTAAAATATTTTTTGTCACTTCGTTAGCATTATCCTGATTTGAAACCGTAACTTGTGATTCTAATGGTGATTTATCATTTATTGAAAGCGATAAAAGTTTATCCTGCCTAACCTCCAGCATTAAATTGCCGACTTGGGTTGATAAATAAAGTGTGAATTCAGAAGCCATACTAAATATGTATAAATGAGTAAAAATACTAATTTACCACAGAATATATCCTGATAAATTAAAGATTTTTGTGATTTAGCCGAAAATAGTCTCTATAGAGTATAGAAAATAGTCCTGCTCAGGAGAGTTATTGTATGAAGTTTTTATCGTTTTTATTTCTTTTAATCTTATCAACTGCATCTTTTGCCAGCGGTGGTGGTGGCGGATCAAGCCCTTTCATCCCCCTTAATCCGCCAATAATTGTTAATATTATGGATGGTACACATATTCGCCATATGCAGGTGATTATTGAAATTAAACTTACTGATCCATTAAATGCTTCAAAAATTGATTTACATAAAGGGCCTGTTCGACATGAGCTAATTTTATTATTAAGCAGTCAGGATGCGGCCACAATAAGTAGTGCTCATGGTAAGGAGCAATTACGTAAAGACTCGCTGGAAGCAGTTCAAAAAGTGATGCAGGAGCTGGAAGGTGAACCCATTATTGAAGCACTATATTTTACTAATTTTATTATTCAATAAAACATTAATTCACTATCAGAGTAACGCTTAATTTATTCACATATATTATCCTTAATTACTCTGATACTTTTTCCTTAACGACAAGCTTCTCTTCAGCACCGAGCTGTTCTTCATCTTTACCGAGTTTTCTCAGTAACAAGAGCTTTTGTAATTCATGCTTTAAAACGGCTCGACGGGCTGGCTCTTTTGTCACATCCAGTAATTGTTGATACAACGTATGTGCATCCTGTAATAAATCTGCTTTCACTAACATCTCTGCTACCTGATAGCGTGCTGTTTGTCCCCACGGATCTAAACCATTATTACCGGCATGCATTGCCGAACGTAAATAAAGTTGTGCCGCAGTAGCGTAATCCTGTTGCGCTTTTTTTGAATCTGCCATCCAGTAATAGAGTTCACGCTGTAATACCGTATCATCAATTGCTGGAAAAATAGCCACAAATAACTGATAAGCAAATTCATGCTCTTTTATTGTTTGTAAATCAAAAACGACCTGTAAAAAATGATCAATTTGTTTACGGCTTAATTTTTTATTGTTTTCCAATATGGTATTTAAAGCCTGATTTCCTTTTTTAGCCTTACCACCTAAAACAAAAATTCTCGCTCGTCTTAACTGCCATTGAAAATCATCAACACCGGCAGGTGCAGTTTTAATGGTTGCCATTAAGTTTGATGCAAGCTCAATATTAGAGCGGCTTAAGGCGATGTTAACAAGATCATAACGAATGGGAATCGGGATAGATTTTATTGTTTTAAAATACTCTGATTTTAAAAATAACTTCATAACCAGTTCTGCACCACGCTTGCGCTTATGCATCAGGTTTAAAAAACCTTTTGCTGCACGTAACTGTGTCTCATCCTTCTGACCTTTTAGCATTACCATTGCATAAAGAGAGCGTGCTTTAACCGGTTCTTTCTTTTGAGCTTTTATTGCGGCATTTAACCACTGCTGATCATTACCAACCAAAAATTGTGCGCGGTTACCAATATTGAGTGCATAATCAAGATAGGCATTCCATAAGTTATCAGCACTAAAATTAAATAAGCCTACAGGAAGCTCTATATTTTTATGTCCGGCTAAAACAAACTCAAGTGCATTAGCTGTTGAAGGTCGATCATTGCTACGACGTGCTGACTCAGCAACAACAGACCAAAGCATGTATTTTAATTTTTTACTTGCCCATTTACCGCGCATTTGACGTAATGCTGATTGCAGTACTTTGCGGGGAGGTCGTTCTTTACTGCGCAGTTGAGCTAACAAGTACAACATTCCACCTTCAGGATGCTTTGTATCTTTCGCCAGTAGTTCAACAACTTCTTCCTCACGTTTATTAATTAATAAAATTCGTGCCCGCAGTAATCGATCTTCAATATCATTCTTACGATAATCCTGGTAATAACGTTGCGCTGCCAACAACGCATCATTGGTTTCATTATCTACCAGGTAGCTCTTAATAATTCTTTTTTGCCAGAGAGGTAACCATTTTGCTTGCAACTCTGCTTCTTCTAAACTGATTTTTTCTGCCCATATTAAACTTTGCAGAATTTGGCGTGCCTGTTGCCCCTGTTTAAGTATCAGTAAGGCATCAAGTTGTTGCTGCTTAGCCCAATAATAAAAATCTACCGGTAAACCCTCTTCATAAGCGGCAACACGTTGTTGCATAACCTGCCAGCGCTTACCTAATCGATAGATATTCAGACGCTCACGTTCCCACTCCAACCAGGTATTAAGACTGTTTTTTAAATCAAGTGTTTGTTGCTGTTTATCAATCGACTGTAATGCCAGAGAGACAGCACCACTTTGGGCAATGCGTTGAATTTCTTCAATTTTGTCCGATAAAGTTTCAGAGGCAAAAGAGTATGGTGTAAATAAAACAAGGAAGGGGAATAGAAAAAACGGGTAGCACATTCGTACTACCCGTTTTTTTAAAGAACTTAGCTTTTCCGTAAGCAATTATTTTCTGCTTTAGGAGTAAAGAAAAATTAACTAAGTTTTTCTTTAATACGTGCAGCCTTACCCTGAAGGTCACGTAAGTAGTAAAGTTTTGAACGACGTACATCGCCACGACGTTTAACTTTAATGTTATCAATCGCATGACTGTAAGTTTGGAATACACGTTCAACACCTTCACCGTGAGACATTTTACGTACAGTAAATGCAGAATTAACACCACGATTACGAATTGCAATAACAACACCTTCAAAGGCTTGTAAACGCTCGCGAGTACCTTCTGTTACTTTTACCTGAACAACAACCGTGTCACCTGGTGCGAAAGACGGAATCTCTTTGTTCATTTGTTCTTTTTCAAGTTGCTCGATGATATTACTCATGCTTATCTCCAAACTCATCTCGAGTTTATTTAAAATTTATTTAATCGTGCTGTTATCTAGTTCAGTTTCGCGGATAAATTCCGCCAATAAATCTTCTTGTGCCTGACTAAGCGTTAACTTTTCAAGCAAATCTGGTCTTCTTAACCAGGTACGGCCTAATGCTTGTTTCAGACGCCAGCGCTCTATGTTTTTATGATTACCGCTCAATAAAACATCGGGTACTGCTACCCCATCCAATACTTCCGGACGAGTGTAATGAGGTGTATCAAGCAGACCATTCATAAATGAATCTTGTTCTGCCGAATCCTCATGGCCTAATGCACCGGGTACTAATCGGGTTACACCATCAATTAATACCATCGCAGCCAATTCGCCGCCGCTGATAACGAAGTCACCAATGGACCATTCTTCATCAACTTCACTGGCTATGAGTCGTTCATCAATACCTTCATAACGACCACATAATAAAATTATTTCTTCACGTTTAGCTAAGTCCTGTAAACCAGCTTGATCCAGTTTACGACCTTGAGGTGATAAATAAATGACTTTTGCATTTTCACCATCTTTAGCTAGCGCTTTTTTGGCATCACGAATTGCTTCTCGCAATGGTTCTACCATCATCACCATACCCGGGCCACCTCCGTAAGGACGGGCATCGACCGTATTGTGACGATCATGAGTATAGTCACGGGGATTTACTGTCCCCAATTGAACCAGTCCTTTTTGGATGGCTCTGCCTGTCACACCATTGTCTGACACGGCTGAAAACATTTCCGGGAAAAGCGTCACCACTTCAATCTGCATGGTTTACCTCTCCCTACTGCTCACTGGCCTAAAAATCAGCATCGCTTAAAATTCAGGATCCCAATCAACAATCATAAAACCTTGTTCGAGATTGACCTCGAGGACAACCTCAGCGGTAAGAAATGGAATTAAACGCTCGCGTTTTTTTCCCTTTTCACCTGCTCCATCATAGCCAAGCACAATCATGACATCATTGGCACCGGTTTCCAGCATTGAAGTAATTTTACCTAACTCAACACCTTCTAAGTTCTTAACAACAAGCCCTTTTAAATCGTTCCAGTAATATTCACCGGATTCGGTTTCAGCAAGTTGCTCGCGTTTAATCGCAATTTCAGAACCAACTAACTCTGCTGCAATATCTCGATCACTACACCCGGATAATTGTGCAATCACACCTTTACCGTGGGGTTTACCTGAGAGCAGCTTAAATTCTTGCCATTGACCATCACGCTTGAGAAACCAGGGTGAGTAAGTAAGAATATTCTCTCTAGGTTGCGTGTTAGAAAAGATTTTCACCCATCCTTTCACGCCAAACAGACCACTAACCTTGCCTACGGGTACCCACTGCTGCTGTATCTTATCGGTACTCATAAGCAATTAAGCAAACGTTCCGGTTAATACCAGTTCGTTTGCTAAATTATAGAAGCAATTAGGCAGCTTTTTTCTCGTCTTTCAGTAACTTAGCAACACGTTCAGAAGCTTGCGCACCTTGACCTAACCAATGATCAATACGATCATTTTCCAGGTTTAAACGAACTTCCTGGCCTTTAGCCATTGGATTGTAATAACCCAAACGTTCGATATAACGACTGTCACGACGGCTACGGCTGTCAGTAACTACAATATGATAAAAGGGACGCTTCTTTGCGCCGCCACGAGCTAAACGAATGGTTACCATTGCGCTATTTTTCCTCGAAAAAACTAAAAATTCAGGTGTACTTTTGTTTAAAAAATAACCCGCTCACGTAAGACGGCGCATTTTACTAGAAAATACAGAAAAGTGAAGGGGTTAGTGGTCTTTTTAAGTGAAAAAAGGTGATTTAAAACCAGTTAAATTCAAATAAATGCAATATGTGTGAATCGATGACAAAAATGCCTTTGTCAGCACCGCGTTGGCCTGAAGCTTCCGCTCCTGCTAACGCCCCTTACCTACGTCCATGTAGGTAAAGGCCAACCTACAAAAATCGACTGAATAAGCATATGTAGGTCGGCCTTCAGGCCGACGATACAATATAACGTAGCCACATATTTTTTTATAAAAATGAAGGAGGTAATGGTATTTTAGACAAAAAAGGGGATTTAAAAGTATTTAAATTTAAATAAATGCAATATGTGTGAATTGATGACAAAAACTCCTTTGCCAGCACCGCGTTGGCCTGAAGGCCAACCTACATAAAAATCGAAATATTTTAATATCACCAAAGCCTGAGACCAATGTACAAGCCAAAGTACAAGACGGAATCTGTACGAAAAAGCAGAGCCATACTCATACTTCTGAGACGAACGCACAAGTTAGAGAACAAGGCAAAAGCTGACGAAAAAGCGGAATGTACAGTTAGTACATGAGCATTTTGAAGAGGCTTTTAACGCCGTTATCTAGTTTCTCGCTATTCGT
>DAOVYB010000039.1 GCA_030635835.1 Gammaproteobacteria bacterium | reverse complement strand
TTACCTAAGCCTTATAATGAAACTGCACCAGTAGAAGATGATAATGATCAATCATCCTCTATAGCAGTACCACCGACCATGATGGAGAAGGTTAATGACAAGCAGTCAACATCAACCGACGGTGGACAACAGTAATAGTGAAAATGCCAGTGTTGCTAACGAGGAGCACTTGCCTTTTGCCTTTGCACGACGACACGGTGTTATGGTCACCGCAAGTGATAGTGATAGTATCTCTTTAACTTGTCGTAAAACATTACCCGCTACTGCATTATTGGAAGTTCAACGTTTTTTTCAAAAAACACCTAAGGTTCACACTGTTGAAGATGATGAGTTTGATGCTTTATTGCAGCAAAGTTACGAAATGCAATCACAGCAAAATACAATGGAATCATTTGATGATGAAATTGATTTATCCGGTGTAGCAGAAGCCTTACCTGAACCAGAAGATTTACTTGAAGCGGAAGATGATGCCCCTATCATTCGTTTAATAAATGCTTTGCTTGCGCGTGCAGTTAAACAAAATGCTTCTGATATCCATATTGAACCGTTTGAAAACCGATTATTAATTCGTATTCGGGTTGATGGTGTGTTGCAGGAAGTGATGCAACCCCCGCGTGCTTTAGCGCCTCTTATTGCCTCTCGTATCAAGGTTATGGCCAAGCTTGATATTGCCGAGAAACGTTTACCTCAGGATGGTCGTATTTCATTACGAATTGCAGGACGTGCAGTTGACGTGCGTGTTTCAACTATGCCATCAGGACATGGTGAACGTGTTGTGCTGCGTATTCTGGATAAGCAGGCAGGACGACTTGATTTACAAAACCTGGGTATGGATGATGAAACCTTAACGCGAATGGACCAAATGGTGCATCGTCCTCATGGCATTGTTCTGGTTACCGGGCCAACCGGTTCTGGTAAAACGACCACTTTGTATGCCGCGTTAGGCCGTATTAATAATACTGACCGCAATATTGTGACGGTTGAAGATCCGATTGAATATTATATTGATGGCATTGGGCAGACCCAGGTTAATAGCAAAGTCGATATGACCTTTGCACGAGGCCTGCGCGCTATTTTACGACAAGATCCCGATGTTGTGATGGTCGGTGAAATTCGTGATTTAGAAACGGTGCAAATAGCGGTGCAGGCAAGTTTAACCGGCCACATGGTTTTTTCTACTTTGCATACCAATACAGCAGTAGGTGCCATTACACGTTTACGGGATATGGGCGTTGAACCCTTCCTGCTTTCTTCAAGTTTGATTGGTGTATTGGCTCAGCGTCTGGTGCGCTTATTATGCTTAGATTGTCGAACGCCTTATAAACCGGATGCCAGTGAGTGTAAGTTGCTAGGCATACCAGCAGATAATCCACCGACTTTATATTTACCAAATGGTTGTGATAAATGTAATCACTCAGGTTATGAAGGGCGTACCGGTATCTATGAGTTGATAGGAGTCGATGATGAATTAAAAAGCATGATTCATGTTGGTAGCGGTGAACATGAATTGGAACAATATGTGCGTAAAAGTTCACCGAGTATTCGTGCAGATGGTATTCGACGTATCCTGGCGGGTGAAACATCTGTTGAAGAAGTTTTACGCGTCACCAGAGAAGATTAACTATATGAAGATTAAGTTAAAGGTCATTCATTATGAGCGCCTTTGAATATACCGCACTGGATCAAAAGGGTCGTGAAACAAAAGGTATTGTAGAAGGTGATTCTGCTCGTTTGGTTCGTCAACAATTACGCGAACAACAGCTTGTTCCTTTAACTGTTTTAGAAGTCAATAAACAAAGCTCAAATAAAAAAAATACGGCTTTTGTTCTTAATCAACGAATTAATACCACTGAATTAGCGCTAATGACTCGTCAACTTGCTACCCTGGTAAGATCGGGTATACCGTTAGATGAAGCAACGGCAACCGTTGCACGTCAAAGCATTAAACCCAAAGTAAAAAAACTTTTGTTAGGTGTCAGAGCTAAAATATTGGAAGGCCATACTCTTGCCGATGGTTTACGTGATTATCCGCAGAACTTTTCAGAAATGTATTGTGCGACAGTTGCGGCAGGTGAACAGTCCGGACATTTAGATGTTGTTTTGGAGCGTTTGGCTGATTACACCGAACAACGCCAGCAATTACAACAACGTTTGAAGCTTGCGCTTATCTATCCGGTTATTTTGACTGTCATGTCTATTCTTGTGGTCAGTGGTTTACTAACTTATGTTGTGCCCGAGGTAGTTAAAGTTTTCTCGGATACAGGACAACAATTACCCTGGTTAACAACGGCGCTTATTGCTGCCAGTGAATTTATGCAGGATTGGTTTATTTATTTACTAATCGCTATGGCGGCAGGCTTTGTGATTTTTAAAAAATTAATCCAGCAGCCTGTTTTTAAAAAACAATATCACCAGTTATTATTAAAAATACCTGTAGTAGGAAATTTAGTCCTGGGTGGAAATTCTGCTCAGTTTTCTCGTACCTTAAGTATATTAGCTGCAAGCGGGGTTCCAATTCTTGATGCCATGCGGATTGCCGTTAAGGTAATGGATAATGTACCCATGCGTGAAGCAGTTGAAAATGCATCACAACAAGTGAGCGAGGGGAGCAGTCTTTCTTCTACCTTAGAGCAAAGTGGTTACTTTAATCCCATGTTAATCAATTTAATTGCCAGCGGTGAAGCAACCGGGCAACTTGAGCAAATGCTCGAACGCGCAGCAGTGAACCAGGAAAGAGAACTGGAAACAACCATGGCGATGTTAATGGGACTATTAGAGCCTCTATTAATTGTAGCGATGGGTGGTGTGGTATTAATTATTGTTCTTGCCATTTTATTACCTGTGCTTGATCTTAATCAGCTTGTTAAATGACTACTGGTTAAATAACGACTGGTTAAATAACTACGGTTTAAGTATATGCAATTTAGTCATAAAAAAGGTTTTACTTTAATAGAACTTTTAGTTGTTATTGTTTTATTAGGTATTGTTACCAGTTTTGCCGTTTTATCAATGGGTTCAGCAAGTGCAGAGCGAAAAATGGAAGAAGAAGCTAAACGTCTGCATGCATTAATAAAATTAGTACAGGAAGAAGCGATTATTCAGGCAAAAGAAATCGCAATGGAAATTAATAAACAGGAATATTCATTTTTTGAATATAAAGATAAAAAATGGGTTCCTTTAACGAATAAAGTTTTTCGTCCACGTAAAATAAATAATGAATTAGAATTTCGAGTAGAAACTAAACTCGAATCTAAAATATTTGAATCAGAAGAATCTAAATTATTACGTTTGTACTTTCTATCCAGTGGTGAGCAAACACCATTTGAGATGAGAATTAATGTTAAAGATCAGCCTCATCCTTATTATCGTGTGGTTGGAAAATTTAGTGGTGATTTAAAAATTGAAAACATTAATAAATATTGAAATTGATTTGAAATAAATGAAATTGTTAACAGGCAATAATTATTACAGGCAAAAAGCATTTACTTTATTAGAGGTGCTGGTTGCGCTTGCTGTTCTTACTTTAGGATTAGGTACGGTTATTAAAGTTGCAGCAGGGCAAGCATCACAATTAGCTTATTTAAAAGATAAAACCGTAGCTTTATGGGTTGCGAATAACAAAGTTAACGAAATTCAATTAGATAAATGGCCACAAGTAGGAACATCAAGTGGACATGAGTTTATGGCTAATCAGGAATGGCGCTGGCAGGTTAAGGTTTCAAATACTGCGGATAAGGATTTGCGACGATTGGATATTGAAGTTAATCAGGCCAATGAAGAGGGTGAACCGATTGTTCGGTTTATTGCTTTTTCAGGAAAAAGAAATAATAAAAACACAAAACAATGATAAATAAACATTCTAATAACTTATATCGAAAACAAGGCTTTACCTTATTAGAGTTACTAGTCGCTTTATCGATCTTTAGTGTTTTGTCGGTAATGGCTTATGCCGGGTTACAAACAGTTATTACGACTAAAAATTCAACACAGCAAGCAGCAGATAGAATTGCTGAAATACAATTAGTTATGATGCGAATCAGTAATGATTTGCGGCAAACAGTTTCTCGTAAAATTAGAGATGAATATGGTGATTTTTTATATGCGATGCAATCAGGAACAAATGGTGATGAAACTGTAGCATGGACACGGGCAGGTTATCGTAACCCAGCACATTTAAACCGAAGTCATATTCAACGAGTTGCATATAAAGTGAAAGATCAAAAACTCATTCGAATTACCTGGCCGGTGCTTGATCGGGCACAGGATACTGAAGCGGTAGAAAGTGAAGTACTGTCAAATATTGAATCAATAAAATGGCGTTTTTTAAATAATGAGAATGATTGGCTTTCAGCCTGGCCAGAAGAGGGAGATAAAGCTGAGCAATTTCCCCTGCCGAAAGCTGCCGAGCTTACTTTGCAACTACAGGATTGGGGAAAAATTCGTCGCTTAATCTTATTGGCAAATGATGCATGAGTTTTAGTCAAAAAAATAAAGAAAAAGGTGTGGCGTTGATTACCGTGATGTTAATTCTTGCTTTAGCAACAATTCTGGCTACTTCCATGTCATCACGACAACAGCTTAATATCCATCGTAGTGCTAATATATTTAATTTTGAACAGGCTTATCAATATATTTTAGGTGCGGAGTCATGGGCAACACAAATTTTAAAGCGAGATAAAAAAGATAATAACACGGATAGTTTTGAAGATGACTGGGCTGCTGTGCTACCACCATTACTAATAGAAGGTGGACAAATGAGTGGTCAGCTGGAAGATTTACAAGCACGTTTTAATATTAATAATCTGGTACAAAATGGTAAACCACAGAAACTTTTTCTTGAACGCTTTAATCGTTTATTACGTAACCTTCAGATAGATGAAGCCCTTTCATCTGTGATTGTTGACTGGTTAGATGCAAATGAACAAATTGGTTTTGCTGGTGCAGAAGACAATGAATATTTGAATTTGTCACCCGCGTATCGTACTGCGAACCAGGCAATGGAAGATGTGAGTGAATTATTATTAATCAAGGGATTTGATTTTGAGAGTTATGAAAAATTACGTCCGTATGTTTGTGTGATAAAGTCAGAGACAGCGATTAATGTAAATACCGCTTCCGCCGAGGTATTAAGTAGTATAGTAAAAGATATGAGTCTTGAAGATGCAAAGAGCTTAATTGAAGACAGAAATAAAAAAGTATATGAGAAAGTAGAAGATTTTCTTAAACATCCGCTACTAACACAAAAAAAAGTAACAAAAGATGGTTTAACTGTGAGTAGTGATTATTTTCAATTGAACTCAACAGCACAAATAGAAAGGATTAACGTGGAATTTACAACAGTTCTTCAGCGTGAAAGTGATGGCCACGTTATGATTTTAAAACGTAACCGAGGTGTTTTATGAACCCCCGTTTTTATCTTTTCCTGCCTAAGCGCAGTAATGCTTTAGCTGATTTAACATCGGCTGTATTAAGTTGGGTTTATGAAGATGCTAATAAGGATCTAAAGCTGGCACATGGCTTATTGAAAGATGCAGCTGTTGCAGCGTTAAATCATCATATAACGGTAGTATTACCCGGTGAAGATGTTTTGTTTTTATCAGCCGAAGTTCCCGGAAAAAATATTCACCATATCCAGCAAGCAATACCCTATGTACTTGAAGATAATGTGATTGATGATGTCGATGAGCTTCATTTTGCGATAAAGAAGAAAAATAGCGAACAATCAGGTAATCAATATACGGTTTCAGTTATTAACAAGGATTATTTTGAATCTGTTATTGCTGAACTCAAAAATGCGGATATTCAGGCTGATGCCATGATTGCTGATTATATGTTGTTAGCAGATAACAATACTTTGTTTTTTGATGGTGAAAAAATTGTTTTTAATGGAAACAGGTTAAAATTTACTTCTGCTATAGATAGCTTAGATAACTTTGAAAAAGATATCTTAAATGAGAATAATGATATTAATTTAATTTACTCTGCTGAAGAAACAACTGGAAGCACCCGGCTGGATAACTTAATTGAAAATAATAATATTCGAAAAGAACAATATGATATTCATCCATTATTATGTCTGGTTAAAAATAGTTCTAACGAAAGCACGGTCAATCTTTTACAAGGCTCCTATAAGAAAAAGAAAAATTGGTCTGAAACAGGTAAAACATGGCTGCCAGTCGCAATTTTGTTTTTAGTCTGGTTAAGCGTACAAGGTGGATTATTTATTTTCGAATATATTAATTTGAGTAAACAAAATAAGGCTTTAACTGCTGAAATTACTAAAATTTATAAAAAGTCATTTCCTGAATCGCGTCGGGTAATTGATGCGAAAGCTCAAATGAAAGAAAAGCTGAATAGCCTGAAAAAACGTAAGGGACAAAGTGGTCGAAGCTTCTCTGAGATGTTATCAGGCAGTGCGAGTGTTTTTGCAAATACAAAGGGATTAAAAATTCAGTCTTTACGTTATTACGATGGCCGTATAAACCTTGAAATTCAGATTCCAAGCTTGCAGGCATTAGATAAGTTAAAAAGTCAGTTAAATGAAGAAAAGGGTTACCAGGTTGAGGTTCAAAATGCGTCTTCCGGAAAAGAAACCGTAACTGCACGAATGAAAATTTCAGGAGCAGAGTCATGAAAGAGTGGTTTCTTAGCTTAACTCAACGCGAACGTATCATGGTTCAGATCGCGGCTTCAGTATTAGTGATTTTTATACTGTATTTATTTATGGTTGAACCATTAAGTAATACTTACATGAAGAATAAAAAGAATGTCGCCACTGCAACAGAAACACTTGAATGGATGAAGTCTGCTGCACAGGAAGTTAAACAGCTAAAAGGATCAGGGGCACAATTAAACCGTCCTCAGGGAAAACAATTTATCCTCAGTACGGTTGACCGTAGTGCAAAAAAAGCAGGTTTAGGCAGCGTGATGAAACGCGTACAACCAGAAGGAGAAGTGGGTGTTAGAGTTTGGTTTGAAAATGCCGTGTTTGATGAGTTAATTAAGTGGCTGGCAACCATTGAATCAACTCATGGTTTATCTGTCAATGAAATAAATATTGAACAAACTGATTCAACTGGACTTGTTAATGTGCGCGTGTTTTTAGAGTCATAATGAATATAAATAAATTTTTACCTGATTTTTCATTTAGCAGGAAAAGGATAAACTATATTATAGTTATTCTTGTCTTATATTTGTTTTTTTTAGTCATAAACTTTCCTGCAAGCATTGTCTTATCTGCAATTAAATTGCCTGGCAATCTTAATCTATCTAATGTATCTGGTACAGTTTGGTCAGGTACTATCGGCAAATTGAAATATTCAGGTGTTAACCTTGGCCAGTTCAACTGGGAATTGAACCCGATAAATTTATTAGTCGGTGAATTGTCTGGTGATATATCTGTTGTTAATAAAAAACAATATATTAATACTGAATTTAATTTCTCACCTTCCGGAAAAATAGAGTTAGAAGAAACGCATTTTTTAATCCAGTTATCGACTTTCCAGCCTTTAACCTATGGTATGCCTTTTTCTTATGATGGGAAAATTTCTGGCTATTTTCCTGTTTCATTTTTTCATAAAAATAATTATGTAGGAGTAAATGGCAAGCTATCTTTAAATAATTTGGAAATGATTACACCACAACATCAGTCATTTGGTGATTTTGTTGTTGATTTCAGGGCTGAAAAAGAAGGGGCGACTTCAGGTCAAATTAAAGATAGTGGCGGTTTACTAAATATCGACGGAAAATTAAGTCTGACAAAAAATGGTCAGTTTAATCTTTCTGCAAAATTAGCCGCCCGCGAAAAAGGGGGCTCATTAGAAAAGGTGATTTCATTTTTAGGCAGGAAAGATGCAAGTGGTCGTGTTCAGTTGAATAGTAACTTTAAACTTTGGCGCTGATTAAAGTAAAATTCTTACCACTGGGTACACAGGGAACACTGGGATAGTAGTTCTTTATGTCTTTTGCCCCGTGCTCCCTGTGTACCCAGTGGTTTAATTTCTTAATCCATTCCGAGTTTCTTAATTCTATAACGCAAGGCACGAAATGAAATCCCGAGTAATTTTGCCGCGGCGGTTTTATTATATTTAGTTTTTTCTAGTGCTTGCTGAATAACTTCTTTTTCTTTTTGTATCAATGTTGGATCTAATGAAAGTTCATTGTCTTCGTCAAATGAATTTTCTTTTTCTAATAATTCAGGTAACTGAAGATCGCTTTGGGTAATGACATTGTTTTCATGTAAAGTCATTGCGCGTTCAAGAATATTTTCCAGTTCACGAACATTACCTGGGAATGAATAGTCATTCAGTGCGTTTAATGATTCTTTATCAAGCTCAGGTGTTTCAGTTTGCCATTCGCGGGCAATTTTTTGTAATAAGTATTTAGCTAAAATGGGAATATCTTCTGCATGTTCACGTAAGCTCGGTACTTCCAGTTCAATAACATTAATTCGATAATAAAGATCCTGACGGAATTCGGCCTTCTCAGTAAGTTCAGCAAGATTTTTATGAGTCGCACTTAATATACGGACGTTAACCGGCATTTCCTTTTGTTCACCGATGGGGCGTATCGCTTTTTCCTGAATTGCACGTAAGAGTTTGACTTGCATTGAAAGGGGTAAATCAGCAACTTCATCTAAAAATAAAGTTCCGCCATCGGCAGCCTGAAATAATCCTTGTTTATCTGATGTTGCACCGGTAAAGCTTCCTTTTTTATGACCAAAAAATTCACTTTCCATTAACTCCGCTGGAATGGCACCACAGTTAACGGCTACAAAAGTTTTATCTGCCCGCGGTCCTTGCTCATGAATCAGTTTGGCGACAAGTTCTTTACCTACACCGGATTCGCCATGAATATAAACCGGTGCCTGACTTCGTGATAGTTTTTGTATTTTTTTACGTGTTTCTTGTATGGCTTCTGATTTACCCAGCAGGCCATATTGCTGGTCTTGTTTTTCTTCGGATACTACTGCTTTTTTATCAGAAAGCTTGAGGGCGGTGTTTACCAGGTTACGAAGAATAGTAAGATCAACGGGTTTCGAGACAAAATCAAAGGCTCCGGATTTTAAAGCTTCGATGGCAAATTCCATATTGCCATGTGCAGTTATCATGGCGATAGGTAAGTTTGATATATTCTCCTGAATGTATTGCACTAACTCAATACCATTTCCATCAGGTAAACGCATATCGGTTAAACAAAGATCAAATTTATGTTCTTTTAATAATTCTTTTGCTTGACGTATATTTTCTGCACTGTAAGTGTTGATATCCATACGTGAAAGCGTGATATCCAATAACTCTCGAATATCCGGTTCATCATCAACGATTAGGGCGATATGTTTTTTTTGACTCATCTTTTAATGCATTTGTCTTCTTGGATCGGAGAAAGTTAAGCGAAAACAGCTTCCTTGTGCTTCTGTTTGTAAAAGAGTTAAGTGCGCCTGATTACATTCTGCCAATTCACGAGAAATATACAAGCCTAATCCTGTTCCTGTTTCAGCAGTTGTATAAAAAGGTTCGAAAATATGGGCGGCAGTTTCCTTATCTATGCCCGAGCCATGATCAATAATATCCAGATAGGGGCGATTATTATTTTCTGAGACTCCTGCATGGAATTCAATTTTAACTTCTTCTTTGTTTGCTGAGTCAGATTCTGAATGACGTAAACCATTATCACATAAATTGGTTAATATCTGTTGTAAATGGTTTGGATCAAAGCGTACCTGCATATAATCCAGTGGTACTTTAATAAGAAAAGCATCACGTTTTGTTTGGTTTCCCGTCATGAAATCGTTGAGGAAATTTTCAAGATAATGATCCAATTCAACTAACTGTGGGTAGCTTTGATTACCCCGACCAAGTTGCATCACATTTTCAATAATGGTATTCACTCTTTTGGAGTGGTCAGAAATAATTTGTGTCAGGCGTAAGTCTGCCTTGTCCATATTAGGTGACTCAGCAAGTAATTGGCCAGCATGACTTATTGCACCTAGTGGGTTACGAATTTCATGTGCAATACTGGCGGTTAATCGACCTAATGCAGCAAGTTGCAACTGTTGTGCTTCACGAGACATGGCTGATGCATCTTCCAGAAATATCAGGGTGGCTGAGTTTTCTTCCTGACTGAGTTTGGCAAAACGTGGTAATAAACTGGGGTACTCCGGTGATAATTGTAATGGTGATGATGTGGCCTCATTATTATCCTGCCAGCTTTTGTAACTGCTTTCCAAGCCCTTATTTAATGCTGATAAATAAGGATTATTAACCACCGGGGGCATGCTTAACATGTGCCAGGCTGATTCATTGATCAGTCGTAAACGATCGTCCTGGTCGATAACCATTATGCCTGTTTGCATGCGTTGAATAATATGTTCAGTAAGTTGTGACATGTTCGCAAGGTCAACACCGCGTTTAACGGCGAGCGCTTCACTTTCGCGAATATGCCTGGCAACAAAGTGGGTAATAATAGCGGTGGCAAAAAAGGTAACCCCTAAGATACCCGCTTGTAATGAGCTTCCCTGTAAATAAATACCTTCCAGCGTGTTGTAATATTCTTCATATAAAACGGCAAGGCTGGCAACGGAAGCGAATAAAAGTGAATGGCGTCCACGAATAACAATACTGCCACCGGCAATAGAAATAATTATTAATGTCCCTATGCCACTTTGTACTCCACCGCTGGCATGCATAATTAAGGTGATAAAAATAATATCTGTATAAATTTGAGCATGGATTTGCAGGTTAAAATCAGGTTTTCGTATGCGAATCATTACGCCAAAAATTAAAGCAGTAATAAGATAGCCGCCGCTAGCGCCATAAAACAAATGGACATTGTGAGAAGCTAATTGTGGAAATGGATTACCGGTAAAATAGAAGGTAATAAATAAACCTGAAATGAGCAGGCGATACAAGTTTAGAAAATTAAGAGGTCCCCATGTATAAGCCTCATCCTCATTTAATAGAGGATTAATTCCTGGCTGCCTGGAAAAAAGCGTAAACATTTAATTAGTCTTGTTTGCCATCAATATGAGCCTGACTACAGTAAAATTTGCCATCCTTTTGTAATGCTTCTTTTTCAGGTAAATGTAACTGGCAGGCTTCACATCGCACCATATTTTGTTCTTGTTGTTTTCTCTGGCTGTGTGCATTTTTATTTGCAGCCCAGCGTTTAAATATTTGGATTACCAGGTAGACAATTAAGGCAATGACAATCAGGCGAATAAGGTTCATAGTTAACTCATCTTTATATTTATAATGTGGTGAAATATCTTAATAGTAACGATAGATGCTGCTGCTGGCGATA
>DAOVYB010000011.1 GCA_030635835.1 Gammaproteobacteria bacterium | reverse complement strand
GAGTTAAACGTTTTTGATCCGTTTCATGATGTGCATGGGCTTCCTGCCAGTCTTGTTCAATTTGAGTTAAATCTTGTTGCTGTTGCTGACGGCGTTCTTTAGCATGCTGTATCGACTGTTCTATCCTGGCAATCTCAGTACCAACACTATAAAAACGACTTTGCACTTCGTTAAACTTATCCGATGCTTCAGTATGAGACTCACGCTGTGATTCAATTTCAGATTCAATGCTACGTTGACGAGCAACCGCAGATTCTAATGCTGTTTCCTGTTCACGAATTTGTGATTCAGTTTTTTCAGCTTCATCTTGTTTAAGTAACCAGCGCAATGCGGTCAATTGTGCTTTTAACAAACGTTCTTCTTCACGCAGAACTTTATATTTTTCAGCGGTATTTGCCTGACGTTTCAGACGGGCAAGTTGCTTTTCTAATTCATCACGTAAATCACTTAAACGATCCAGGTTTTCACGCGTATGTTTAATTCGGTTTTCAGTTTCGCGACGACGTTCTTTATATTTTGAGATGCCTGCAGCTTCTTCAAGAAAAGTCCTGAGCTCTTCCGGTTTTGCTTCTATCAAACGAGAGATTGTGCCTTGTTCAATAATGGCATAACTACGTGGGCCTAAACCGGTCCCTAAGAAGATATCGGTAATATCACGACGACGGCAACGGGTACCATTCAAATGATAAATAGACTGCCCATCGCGGGTAACCGTTCGCTTAATCGCAATCTCACTGAAATTGGCATACTCACCACCAAGCTTGCCTTCGGTGTTATCAAATATCAGTTCGATAGTCGCCTGGCCAACGGGCTTACGTCCGGTTGAACCGTTGAAAATAACGTCCGCCATGGATTCACCACGCAAATGCTTGGCAGAGGATTCCCCCATTACCCAGCGAACGGCATCAATAATATTGGATTTACCACAACCATTTGGCCCCACAACACCACTTAACTGGCTGGGGAATTCAACGGTTGTAGGGTCGACGAAGGATTTAAATCCCGCTAATTTTAATTTACTTAAACGCATGGTGCAGAAGATACCGATCCCTGAGTCTACATACAAGATTGAATTCAATTTAAAGATGTGCCGAGTGAAAATAATCACAAAAATTGGTGAAAATATGTTCAAATTGTTTTAATTGATTTCACTCAAACCTTAGATTGAAATCAATGCTAAAATCCTCAGCCACGAACTTAACTTTTTAATTCAAAAAAAGTCAGAAAACTTAAAAGATCATGAGAGAACACAATGGCCACCCAACCAAGTAAAGATTTAGAAACATTTGATAACCCAATGCCGGAACGTGATTACACAATTCGTATCGACATGCCCGAATTTACCTGCCTGTGCCCGAAAACAGGACAACCTGACTTTGCGACATTACATCTCGAATATGTCGCAGATAAACAATGTGTCGAGCTCAAGGCGTTAAAACTTTATCTGTGGGCATTTCGTGAAGAAGGCCATTTTCATGAAAAAGTCACCAACATGATTTTGGATGATTTAGTTAAAGTGACTCAACCTCGTTTTATGCGATTAACGGGCAAATTCAACGTACGTGGTGGTATTTATACTACAGTGGTCGCAGAGCACCGTGACCCGAGCTGGAAAGCGCCTGAGCATGTCACCCTGCCCTAAAATTAAATAAGGCGAGCATCACGTGTCAGATAAAAGTTACTCCTCTAAACTGGCTCGTCCTTCTCCTCTTTTTATTGGTATTGATCTTGGCACCTCCGGGTGCCGTGCCATTGCCATTGATAGCTTAGGCAATATCAAAGCCCAATCAAAAATTAGCTATCCTGAACACAGTAAAGATCATCAACAGCAAACACCTGATGAATGGTGGCAAGCAACACAAGCGGTACTCCAAGACATTACATCGCAGGTAAAGCTACAGCATATTGAGGCAATTTCTGTTGATGGCACATCCGGTACGGTATTGTTGTGTAACGATGCAGGACAGCCAGTTACACCTGCTCTGATGTACGATGATCAACGTGCAAAATCACAAGTAGAATTTCTCCGTCAATACGCAGCAAAGGATTCTGTCGTATTAAACCCAACAAGTGGTTTAGCTAAAGTTTTATGGTTAATAGAACAGCACCGAATTGAAGAAAATTTTCACATCGTACATCAAGCTGACTGGATTGCCGGTCAATTATGCCGACGTTTTGATTTTAGTGATATTAACAATGCATTAAAGACTGGCTTTGACCCAATCAACAATCACTGGCCATTATGGTTACTGGATTTATTCAAAGAGCTTAAAATCAACTCAACAAGCTTACCTAATGTCGTTGCACCTGGTTGTGCTGTTTCAATTATAAATCCTCATGTTGCTAATGATCTTGGACTTCCTATTGACGTAGATATTATCGCCGGTACCACAGATAGTACTGCCGCCTTTTTAGCTAGTAGTCCAGGCCTAACTGAGAGCATACGAGTTGGTGATGCCGTTACCTCGTTAGGCTCAACCCTGGTGTTAAAAGTCGTGAGCGATCAACCTGTTAATAATCCTGCTCATGGTGTTTATAGCCAGCCTTATGGTCAGTACTGGTTAGTCGGTGGTGCATCAAATTCTGGTGGCGCAGTATTAAGTTACTATTTTTCAGATGAAAAGATGTTGCTCCTGACAAAACAACTCAAACCAAATAGCCCAACCAATTTAAATTATTATCCCTTACTTGAAGCCGGTGAACGTTTTCCAATTAATGATCCTGAATTTTTGCCACGTATGTCACCAAAAGTGGATAATGATGCCGTTTTCTTTCAGGCTTTATTAGAAGGTATTGCAGAAATTGAGCATACTGGCTATAAATTATTATATCAGTTAGGTGCGCCCTATCCAACATCTGTTCAAACTGCTGGTGGTGGTGCCATTAATCAGGCATGGCAAACTATCAGAGAACATAAACTTCGAGTACCCGTTACAGCTGCGAAACATACTGCTGCTGCCTATGGCGCGGCTAAACTTGCTGCAAAAAAATATTTGAAATCTGAGATATGAAACTATTATTTTTTTCAGCTGTTATGATTATTTAATAATCATACGATAATTAAAATTGAAGGAAAAAATATGATTAGCAATCCAATTACCGGTGCAACTTATTTTATAAACGGATTAAGTCTAATAAATAAAAATGGAATTCGTCGTTATGTTTTCATTCCATTACTTATCAACATTTTTATTTTTAGTGCCGGCTTATGGTTTGCCATTTCACAGTTTGAAACCTTCATCAACTGGGCATTATCAAGTTTGCCTGACTGGTTAAGCTGGTTAGAATGGATAATGTGGCCACTATTTTCATTAACTTTTTATGGGCTGGTCTTTTTTAGTTTTTCTATATTAGCCAATATTATTGCTGCACCGTTTAATGGGCCACTTGCGGCTGCAATTGAACGTAAGTTAACAAATAGCCTGGATGTTAATAACAGTTCAATATGGCAAGAAAGTAAATATGCCGTTAGCAATGAGATCGTTAAACTTAAATATTCGTTGTATCTAATGATGCCACTGGCGTTTTTATCACTCATATCATTTGCCTTTCCTCTTATAGCACCTCTCGTTGCCGTGTTATGGATGGTCTATACTGTATGGGTGTTAACATTAGAATACGCAGACTTTCCCTTTGCAAATCATGCTATAGCCTTTCGTCATATAAGAGAAAAGCTAGCTGAAAAACGATTTTTATCTTTAGGTTTCGGTTCTATGGTGATGCTTGCAACCCTAGTTCCTTTTATTAACTTTATTGTAATGCCTGTTGCCGTTGCAGGCGCGACTAAAATGTATGTAGAAGAATTCAGAAGCTGAGATATAAAACAAACAATAACTTTAAACTTTATCAAACGACATTTCTAAAGTTATAAATTGGTATATTTAAATATGTTTTTCAGAAAAATAAAACGAAAGTCACAAAAGTTTTTTTCATTACCAGGTGTTATTAAGTCATTAAAATTAAGCTGGAAAATTTTATTACTTGTCTTTGTAATGGATACGGGTTATCTGATTGGTATCTGGCCAGATTGGAAAATTTATGCCGAAGGTCCAGTTCAGCAATCCAGTTTTATTCGTAACTATATTTCAGAACATTACCGCCACCGGGACTGGCCAAAGTTACGCTGGCAACCTGTTTCAATAAAAAAAATCCCAAAACACATGATACGTGCACTAATCGTTGCTGAAGATTCACGCTTTTATTCTCACAGCGGTATTGATACCGACGCTTTAAAACAGGCAATGGAATATAACCTATCAAAAAAACGTTTTATTTACGGCGGTAGTACTTTATCGCAACAAACGATTAAAAATATCTTTCTCAGTCCATCACGTAACCCACTACGAAAATGGCATGAGTTCATGTTAACGGTAGGTATGGAGAGAAACTTAAGTAAACAACGCATACTGTCTTTATATTTAAATATTGCCGAGTTTGGTCGGGGAGTTTACGGGGTAAATGCTGCAGCAAAATATTACTGGGGTATTTCAGCTTCACGCTTATCTGTGAAACAAGCTATTCAACTTGCAGCCACATTGCCAGCTCCTGTAAAACATAACCCAAATACAAGAACAAAGTTTTTTTTAAAGCGTGTTAAAAAAATTGGACGGTACTTTTAACCCATAAGACACAAGTAAAAATAAATTTATTTTTGCTTGTCACCCTTAGCTGCAATCATCGGCAGATCAAAATAAAAGGTAGTACCCACGTCCAGCTCTGATGTGAAACCGATTTGACCACCATGTTTTTCTATAATGGCTTTTGAAATACTCAACCCCAATCCTGTGCCACCGATTTTTCGTGTGTCAGATGAATCTACCTGGGTGAACTTGCTAAAAAGTTTAGGGTAAAATTTTTCAGGGATGCCTACGCCATGATCGCTAACAGAAACTCTAATTGTATTATCATCCATTTGCTCTGCATTTGTTTCAACGGTACCTTTTTCATGTGAAAACTTGGCTGAATTCGAAAGTAAATTAGCCATGACCTGCATTAAGCGTTCTTTATTAGCATAAACCTGCCAGTTTTCATCTGTTGTATGAAGTATAAAACTCACTCCATACTGTTCCGCATAAGCGATATTTTCCTGTATTGACTGTTTAAGAAATGGAACAAGCTCCAAACTCTCAAACTCCATTTCGAACTCACCCGATTCTATTTTTTGAATATCAAGAATGTCATTTATTAAAAACAATAGACGTTCAGTATTGTTGCTTGCAAGAGTAAGCATTTCCTGTGCTCGTTTTGGTAACTCACCCACGGCACCACCAATTAACAAACCCAGTGATCCCCGAATTGATGTAAGAGGTGTTCTCAATTCATGACTTACTGTTGATATAAATTCATTTTTCATTTTATCAATACGTTTGCGTTCAGTTACATCTCTTGCCAGTACTGAGATAAATGTGTCATACCCCATTTTAATATAACCAAGTCCAACCTCTACAGGAAAAGTTGTTCCATCTTTGCGGCGATGAACACCTTCAGCAAAAATATTCTCCCCTTCATTTAATTTACCCCATAACTCATGAGAAACCTCCAGGCTGGAATCAACTACTACATCAAATACTGACATAGTAAGTAATTCTTCTCTCGTATAACCAAGACTGCGACATGCCTGATTGTTAACATTAAGCAATTTACCTTCGAAGTCATGTAAAAAGAATGCATCCGAAGCTGTTTCGATCAACGTTTCATAACGATGTTCACTTTGATTTAATGAGCGCAACTGTTCAAGATTATTTATACGCATAGAAATATTTTGTTTGCTTTTTATATATGATTGGTTTGCAGATTGAATAAATACGACCGTAGCGAAAGATATCATTGAACCCATAGCAAAACTTAGCTCGGTTCCACTGATAAAAAAGCGAATTATCAATGGTATTAAGGTGACATAAAGGTAAATATTTACTGCTAATTTATTGTATGACAAACTGGTAATAGCACCTGCTGCCATTCCACCAACAACAAAAGCAAGAAAAACCTGTCGAGCAAGATCATCTTGCGGAAACAACCAAATGGAACTTGAAGCCCATATAACAGAAGCAATACTACTCCCCAATAAAAATCGTTGCGTCCAGACATGAACTTCTTGTGGAGATGGAGATGCTATTTTGTAACGGTAGGCATTTACAATACGTAGCAAACTGACTAGTAAAATTATTGCTAACCATATCAATAAAATTTCATGTGAAATAACAGGCCATAAGACAATAACAAGAATAACCGAATTTATAATAGTTGCTAATATGCCATTTTTTGCAGCCGCATATATTTGTGAAGTTTGTTCAGCTATTATTGCCAACTCTTTATCATTGACACTTTTATATTTATCTTCTGCTTTAAATAACGACATTGTATTTTAATTATTTCTGGAATCTAATAACTGTCTGATTTTTCTGACCAGTACTAGTAAAGAATAAGGTTTAGATATAACATCCTCATTATCTAAAACTTTTCCTCCTGATAATCCAGCTGTATTATATCCACTTGCAAGCTGAATCAAAATATTCGGGTATTTTAATCTTACTTGTTCAGCTAATGTCACTCCATCCATTTTTGGCATCACGATATCAGTTAAGATTAAATCAATATTATTATTTTCAAGAACGTCTAATGCCTCCACACCATTACCAGCAATAAATATTTTATAGCCAAATGATGTTAAAATTTCCTTTGCCAATAAAGCTAATGCATTTTCATCATCTACAACAAGTATAGACTCATTTCCATTAAGATCAGCAGACTCCCTTTCCTTAAGATTCACATCTGACTTTGTAATTTCATCATCGATCAACCTTGGTAAGTATATGGAAAAATTAGTACCATATTCTGGTTCAGAATAAACCTTAATAACACCACCACTTCGTTGAACAAAACCATAAACCTGAGACAAGCCTAATCCTGTACCTTGCTCAGCCTTAGTTGAATAAAAGGGATCAAATATATGGCTGATTGTCTCTTTATCCATACCACAACCCGTATCAATAACTGATAATTTAATATAATCACCCGATTTAATTTCCAGCATAGAGCTTAAGTGATTATCGATATATTTATTTTCAGTGCGCAGTGTTAGTTTTCCATTTTCAAGTATTGCATGCATCGCATTTATAGCCATATTGAGTAAAGCGTTTTCAAAATCAGCGACATCAATGCCCACATTCCATAATTCATCACATAATGAATACTCTACTTCAATACGCGCTGTTAATGTCTTTTTAAGTACATTATCCAGTTCCAGCATTAAGGTGTTAATATTTACATCATCTATTTCGTTACTTGACTTATGTCGGGAAAAATCAAGCAATTTACTTGTTAGCTTAGCACCGCGTTCACCGGCTTTAAAAACCTCAGTTGCATAACCTGATAATCTCTCATTATTTGATAAGGCCTCTTTTAATAGTTCAGCATAGCCCATAATGACACCCAGCATATTATTATAATCATGAGCAATACCACCAGTAAGCTTTCCTAATGCATCCATCTTTTGTGAACGCCTGATTTGCTCTTCATGCAAGTGACGTTCACTCACATCACGAATAATTCCAGCAAATAGCTTTTGATTCTCCAGCATAAGTTCACCTACTTCCATTTCCACAGGAAAACTTTTTCCATCTTTTCTTACTGCATTAAAGTTACGTTCAACATCTATTATTAGTTCATCATTTGAATTCGTTTTATAATTCACTGGATAGATTGGTTTATGATCTTCTGCAACAAGAAGGTTGATATTTTCTCCAAGAATCCCCATTGGTTCATATTCAAACATTTTAACTGCTGCGGCATTAAACGATTGAATATTTCCATCATCATCAAAAACAATAATTGCATCAACTGCTGCTTCCACAATCGCCTGTAGTAACTTTTGATTATATTCTAACTTACGACTTCGCTCTTCTACTCGCTGTTCTAACTCAAGGTTTATCTTTAACAACTCCTTATCTGCTTCTAAGCGTGCCTTTGCAGTATCGCGAAAATCTTCAACAGATTTAGCCATATCACCAATTTCATTATCAGTATCAGCACCCTGTATTTGCACATCAAAATTATTGTCGGATAATTTTCTCATTACTCGAATGAGTGCGACGATTGGCTTAACAATTTGTAAACGAACAAACCAATAAGAACCTGCTGCAATAAGAAAAAAAATAATTAAAGTGATTCCACCAATAAACTTTGATGAAGAAACAATAAATTCGATTGCTTGATGAAGATAATTAGCTCTAATTTCATCATGTAAAACGGTTTGTTGTTCAAGAATAATTAATGAGTCTAATATGGGTTTGTCATTTACTTTAACACGCTTATCAATGTTACGTGGACTCAAGCCTTTCGCAATAAGTTTCTCGAGCTGCACAAGACGTTCTTTATATAAATATAAATTTTGAGTAAGGATATTTATGGCTTTACTCTCTATATCATTTAATTCATGACTTGAATAACTCTCAATGTATTTAAGTGTTGAATTCAGATTATATTCAGCTTTATATTTTAATTTTACATCATGTCGTAAAATATAATTCTTATAAAAATGAATCATTCCACCATAACCAAGATTTTGTCGGATACTGGTTATTAAATGAGACTTTGAATCCAAAATTGGATTATTATTTATAGCATTTAAATGAATGTTTCTTTCTAAAGCTTCAAATCCTATTAATGCCAAAGCGTCATCAATCTTTACAACTTTATCGATTTGTTTGGCTGTATAACCCTGTTTAATTTTCTTCTCGATAATATCAATTGTATTTTCATAGGAAACTATTGTTGTATTAATATTATTTATTGATATTTTTTCTTCATTATTAAGGGGTAGTGTCTTATAACGGGATAACGTTGCTTTTGCCCCCCCCAAACTAAAGAGAACTTTTTCTTTATGTAACTGATCTTTACGAAGAATATAATTTTTATAATTATGGATCATTCCACCAAATCCAATTTGCTCCCGCAATGCGCTCATTACTCTATTTTTTTCAGAACGACTTTGATTGAAATCTAACCAGATTGACTGAATGTTTTCGGCTTTATATAGGCTAAATAAAGCAGCAGCAATAACAATTGAGCCTCCGGCTATAATTGCTGCGACATATAACTTTACAGATGAGTTTATTTTCACTAAATATAAATTCCACACATGTACAAAATATACACATTTATACTGATGTTAATTTGTTGGTATTCTTATAACGTTCTATTTTATCGGCCTATTTCGTGAAAAGTATAAACAATTTTACAGGATTTATCCGTCATATGTATTTTTAAGTATACTCTTCGAATTTCACGACAAAAATTATAGTAAGGAAAGTCACAATGCGAGGAAAAAACTGATTTAGTTATTATTAAATGCTAATAGAATAACTGCCGGTTTCATATTCATGAACTAAGTTTAAAGCTTTTGATTCATTTACATTATCGACACTGACAAAAGCAAAGTCTATTGCAGCGAGTTCACCTATCGCACCTTGTAAATATTCACCTTCTACATAGGCAGGAATATCATTAGCCTCTAACATGCCTTTAACGATATTTGCTTCAATACTGTTTTTTGCTGTGAAAACTTTAACCATTTAAATCGATGCCTCCAATTATTTAACTAAATATTTTTTTAAACGCTCAAGACCTTCAGTCAAACGTTCAATAGATGTTGTATAGGCAAAACGAACATAGGCCTTTTCTTTATTCTCACCAAAATCCTTTCCTGGCGTTATCGCAACCCCAGCTTTCTCCAGTAAATCATAAGCAAACTGATAACTATCCTTTGTGAATTTTTCACAGTTAGCATAAATATAAAATGCTCCTTGTGGCTCAACTTCAACTTTAAAACCAAGCTCTTTTAACTTAGGTAATAAGTAGTTTCGACGTTGTTTAAATTCTTCTTTATACGACTCAAGTATCGCTATAGTTTCTGGTTCAAAAGCGGCTAATGCCGCATATTGAGCAGGTGTGGGAGCAGCAAGGAAAATATTTTGAGCCAGTTTATCCATATCATTAACCAGTGCTTCAGGTGCAACAACCCAACCCAAACGCCAGCCTGTCATATTAAAATATTTTGAAAAACTGTTTATTACTATAATATTTTTATCAATCGTAAGAGCAGTATCGATATCACCTTCATAAACAAGGCCATGATAAATTTCATCCACAATCAGAAAAGCACCTCGTTCTTTGACATACTCCGCCATCGCAATCAATTCTGATTTAGCTAACAATGTACCTGTCGGATTGGATGGTGATGCAACCATTACGGCTTTAGTTAGTGGTGTCCAGTTGTCCTGTAAATGTTTTAAAGACAATTGATAAGCAGTGGAAGCATCAACGGGAATGGAACGCGTTTTACCTGATAAAAAACGGACAAAATTTCGATTACAGGGATAACCAGGATCGGCCAGCAAGACTTCGTCCCCTTCCTGCATGATCACACCCAGCGCAAGCATTAAAGCACCCGATGCTCCGGGCGTAATAACTACCCTGTTTGCTTCAATATCTACGCCATAACGTGATTGATAAAATCCTTTAATTGCTTCACGTAATGCAGGTAATCCAAGTGCAGGTGTATAGTGAACATCTCCCTGACTGATTGCAGCTATGCCCGCATCCACAATAGGTTGAGGTGTTGGGAAATCTGGCTCACCAATTTCCATGTGCACAATATCTTTCCCCTCTGCTTCAAGCTCTTTGGCTCGAGCAAGTAATACCATTACATGGAAAGGTTGAATATCATTTATGCGTGTAGACTGACTCATAGTGTTAATAATTCCATACATGATTTAACAACAGGTCATTGCGACGACTGCATAGACGCAGTCGGTAGAGCAGCGTGGCAATCTCATAGTTATGACAGCTTATTAATAAGATTGCTTCAGTCACGTTGTTCTTTCGCAATGACAGGAATATAAACTTATTCAGAATGTAATGCCTGAATCATATCGATATTCACATAATTAAAACCATGTGCATCACCATCAATCAGGGTAAACGGAGCTTCAGGTTCACCATATTGATCCAAAACAATTGCTGCACCTGTAAAATCATGATCTTTGGTGTAGTCGTTAATTGTAATAATGGTTTTTAAATTTGCAGCTAATGAAGATAAGATTCCATTACGCGAATCTTCAAAAGCAATACACTGCGCTGCTTTTAAATTCATTTTTTCCAGAGCGAAATCATAAATATCCGAAGCTGGTTTTTTAGCTGGTACAATGTCACCTGCTGCAATCACTTCAAACCAATCCATCGACTCTTTACCTAAAGTATGTACCAATAAGGCTTCAACATTAGCCGGTGTTGTGGTGGTGGAAATGGCCAGACGTAATCCCTTTTCTCTTGCTTCATTGAGTAAACGTTCGACACCCGGGCGTAATGGAATCGCACCCTTTGATAACAAGTTCGTATAATGCACTGTTTTTGCTTTATGCATCCCGGCTATAAAGGTAGTTAAATCTTCAGGCTCTTCAAATTCTGGTTTGTATTTGTCCAGAAAGAATTTCATTCGTTCTTTGCCACCGGTAACCGTTAATAAATCCTCATATATATCAACGGTCCAGTCCCAGCCCAAACCAGCATCAGCAAAAGCCAGATTAAATGCAACTCGATGCCCATCGCGCTCGGTATCAGCTAATGTTCCATCTACATCAAAAATTAGTGCTTGTAACTCAGACATCCATAACTCCAAAAATCTATTAATTTAAATATTATGCTATTAACCACTTGATTTACAATGGAATAATCTCATATTATGGTTAAATATCGCTAGTGTACCACTTAGAAATTTTTTCGCACTTATTGCGTAATCAACTACATTCTGGTATTAAAGCGCGTTGTATTTTTAATTTTAATATAATTCCACGGCTGGAGAGAATTTTACGATGCCTGCAAAGAAAAAAACGGCTGCTAAAAAGAAAGTTTCAAAAAAGAAAGCAGTAGCGAAAAAAACGGTTGCCAAAAAAACGACAGCTAAAAAGAAGCTTGTTGTTAAAAAGGCTGCGACTAAAAAAACTGCCGCCAAGAAAAAAACAGCAACAAAAAGAAGGATTCCATCAAACATATCCCAGGAATTTAAACAATTCGAGCCTTACAAAATAAAAAAAGGCGAAGAATACATGAATGAAGATCAAGTTGAGCATTTTCACAATATACTTGGCGCCTGGAAAGTGGAATTAATGCAGGAAGTTGATCGCACTGTACATCACATGCAGGATGAAGCGGCAAACTTCCCTGATCCCAACGATCGTGCTTCACAGGAATCTGACTTCACAATGGAGTTACGTACACGTGACCGTGAACGAAAATTGATTAAGAAAATTGACGAATCAATCGATTTTCTTGACTCAGGTGATTACGGCTACTGTGAAGAATGTGGTGTTGAGATTGGTATTCGTCGCCTTGAAGCTCGTCCAACAGCAAACTTGTGTATTGACTGTAAGAGCTTAAGTGAGATTCGTGAAAAATCCATGTCTTGATTTCTACTATCAGTCAATAAAAAAGGAAAGGAAGCCTAGTCTATCTAGCCTTCCTTTTTTATTTTATGCACTCAGCGCCCTTTCCCCTGTTCGGCGATCTTCTATAATACAAAGCTGATTACTTTTAGCAAAACCCATAACAAAATCATAAGCATCAGGATTAATTTCATTCAGGTTACGCGCAACCACCAGACACTTTTCACCATTTATCATGCATGGTGCCACCGCATTAGAATATTGTAATCGATGATCAGTACCAAAACTGGCTAAGGTTGAGGATATACGTTCAATCCAGTCACTCGGGCGTAATTTTTTACCTTCTGCAGTGACGCCTCGTATAACCCATTTTTCATCATTACTCACAATTGTGCCTATACCTTACTTATTACCGATAAATAAACTCTAGTCTTTATTAACGACTCGGATTTTAATTACTTTAGAATATAAGGTATGAAATAAGGTTTTATCACCGTTATAATTATTAGCATGACAGCGATAAAAACCTACCGCGGACGCTTTGCACCATCCCCTACCGGACCATTACATTTTGGTTCTTTAATTGCGGCTGTCGGCAGTTATTTACAGGCAAAACATCAAAATGGTAAATGGTTAGTGCGCATTGATGACATCGATCCACCACGTGAACAAAAAGGTGCCGTAGATAATATTTTAACCACACTTGAAGGGTTTGGTTTTGAATGGGATGAAAATGTACTATTTCAAAGCTCCCGGCATTTGCAATATCAAGAAACCGTTGAACATTTAATAGAGCAGCAATTAGCCTACCCTTGTAGTTGCAGCCGAACAAGTATTCTAAAAAAAACAGGCCAGTCTAAAGGTGAAATAATTTATCCCGGATTTTGCCGAAATGGGCCTCTTAGTGTCAATGAAAAGCAGGAATATAGTTATCGATTACGCTGTAATAATGACAATATTCATTTTGATGATGCAGTACAGGGAAAACAAAACTTTAATTTAGAAAAACTCTCTGGTGATTTTATTTTGCAACGGCGTGACAGCTATTTTTCATATCATCTTGCTTCAGGAATTGACGATGCTGAGCAAAACATTACCGAAGTGGTTCGCGGCACTGATTTGCTTAAATCTACTCCGCATCAAATTCATGTTCAGCACATGCTGGGCATATCCAGCCCTGAATACTGCCACCTCCCCATTGCAGTTAATAACCAGGGTCAGAAACTCAGTAAACAAAACCAGGCAAAAGCAATTAACACTCAGGATTCGATCATATTACTCTTTAAAACATTAAAGTTTTTAGGGCAAATGCCGCCTATAGAATTACTCGATGGTGAACAGGATGATATCTGGCGCTGGGCAAAAACACACTGGCAACTTGGGCTCGTTCCCAAAAAAAGTCAGGAAATCCATGCGAACATCAAGTAATATAAACCACATTGAAATACATACTAAAATTATAACCAAATAAAGATAAGACTGTGGAAACACCAAAAGTTGATAACATTGAAAACATGGAGAGTTATATGCTCTATGGTCGTGGCGAAATTATGCAAAAGCTACGTCAATTGGGTAAAAAAAACTCACTCATCACGCTTCATTTTGGTGAACAATCCATGCTTAGCACAGTTGTCGATGTCTTATCCGATAAGAATTTACTCGTGCTAGATTATGGTGGCGATGAAAAACTTAACCAAAGACTGCTTAAAAATAATCGCGCGGTAATAAAAACAAATTACGATGGCATTACTGCTCAGTTCACTATTACTGATATTCGAAAAGCGCGTTTACAAGGTAAATCCAGTTTTGCCTGTCCATTACCCGAGAGTGTACTATGGGTACAACGCAGAGAATTTTACCGAGTCAGAATCCCACTAAGTGAAAGGGTTACCTGTGAACTCATCCATAGTGATGAACAGCGAACGGAATATCCCGTACTCGACATCAGTACTGGAGGGATCGCATTATTTGATAAAGATGATGAACTGGAACTTGAACCTGGAAATAGCTTCTACAATTGTAAGTTAACTTTAGGTGAACATGATGCCGCTTTAATCAATCTTGAAGTGCGAAATCATATTCCTGTAAATCCTGGTGAACCTTCAGAAGGAACACGTTGTGGCTGTGCATTTTTAAATCTCTCTGGAGATTTCGAGGTAAGTGTACAGAAATTCATCAATATGGTTGATATACAACAAAAAAGAATAGAATAATAAAAATATTTTTCCCTTATT
Source organism: Gammaproteobacteria bacterium (assembly GCA_030635835.1). The sequence continues at coordinate 3,649 of DAOVYB010000011.1, read as the reverse complement.
AGTAACAAATCAATTTTACGCTGTATTTTCTTAAAAATTACCTTAATATGACTTGATAGATTATTCTTCTCTTGTAAAAATTAAGGTTATAAAAATTTTGGAGTCTTTTATGTCTGAACAAAAACTATACGATGTTCCCGCTGAATTTGCTGCAAAAACAAATATTACGGCTGAGCAATATCAAACCTTATATAAACAATCAATTGATGATCCTGAAAGCTTCTGGGCAGAACAGGCAGAACAGTTTTTAAGCTGGTCTAAACCCTGGGACAAGGTGATGGACTACAGCTTTGATATTAACAATGTTGATATTAAATGGTTTCAGGGTGGCTCACTTAATGTCGCTTATAATTGTATCGACCGCCATCTTGAAACTAAAGGTGATCAGGTTGCGATCATATGGGAAGGCGATGATCCCAACGATGATAAAAAAATTACTTTTAATGAACTCCATCAGGATGTCAGTAAATTTGCCAACATTTTAAAACAACGTGGTGTCAAAAAAGGCGACCGCGTCTGTATTTATATGCCCATGATTCCGGAAGCCGGCTATGCCATGCTGGCCTGTGCTCGTATTGGTGCTGTTCACTCTGTGGTCTTTGGTGGTTTTTCACCTGAAGCGCTCAAAGGACGTATCCTTGATTCAGATTGCCAGGTCGTCATTACTGCAGATGAGGGTGTGCGCTCAGGCAAACAAATCCCGCTGAAAGCAAATACTGATAAAGCACTTGAAGACTGTCCAAATGTGCATACCGTGCTCACCGTTAAACGTACTGGTGGCGATATTAACTGGAATGCAGATCGTGATGTCTGGTATCACGAAGCGATGCAGGATGCGTCTACGGATTGTCCATGTGAAGAAATGGATGCTGAAGATCCATTATTTATTCTCTACACTTCTGGTTCAACAGGTAAACCTAAAGGTATTTTACATACCACGGGTGGATATTTGCTGTTTGCCGCCATGACCACAAAATACACCTTTGATTTACAGGAAAATGATATTTACTGGTGTACCGCTGATGTTGGCTGGATTACCGGTCACAGCTATTTACTTTATGGCCCATTAGCCAATGCCGCTACCACGGTATTTTTTGAAGGTGTACCGAACTACCCTTCTGCCTCACGTTTCTGGGAAGTGGTTGATAAACATGGTGTCACTGTTTTCTATACTGCACCGACTGCCATTCGTGCATTAATGCGTGAAGGTGATGATCCGGTAACTAAAACATCTCGAAGTTCATTACGTTTACTTGGTACAGTTGGCGAACCGATAAATCCTGAAGCATGGCAATGGTATTACAATGTTGTCGGTGAAGCGCGCTGTCCTATCGTAGATACCTGGTGGCAAACTGAAACCGGTGGTCACATGTTAACCCCACTTCCGGGCGCAACGCCTCTCAAACCGGGTTCAGCAACCAGACCTTTTTTTGGCGTTAAACCCGGCATTATCGACACTGAAACCAATAAGCTCATTGAAGGTGAAGGCGAAGCCTCTGGTGCTTTAGTCATACAAGGTTCCTGGCCAGGGCAAATACGTTCTATCTACGGCGATCATCAACGTATGGTGGATACCTACTTTAAGGATTATCCCGGTTATTACTTCTCCGGTGATGGTGCACGTCGTGATGCCGATGGTTATTACTGGATAACAGGTCGTATGGATGATGTACTAAATGTCTCTGGGCACCGTATGGGAACGGCTGAAGTTGAATCTGCACTTGTACTGCATGAGAAAATTGCAGAAGCCGCTGTAGTGGGTTATCCGCACGATATCAAAGGTCAGGGAATCTATGCTTACGTGACGCCGATCCTCGGTGTTGAGCCCTCTGACGAGCTCAAAAAGGAACTGGTCGAACTTTGCCGGCAAGAAATTGGCCCTATCGCCAAACCCGACATCATTCAATGGGCTCCGGGACTACCGAAGACCCGTTCAGGCAAAATTATGCGCCGTATTTTGCGTAAAATTGCCGAAAATGAACTCGATTCACTGGGGGATACCTCAACACTCGCCGATCCAGCCGTTGTGGATCATCTGATCGAAAATAGAGCGAATAAATAGGGAGAAAGTCTCAAGTCGGAAGTCGTATATCTTAAGTCAAAAGACTTCCGACTGATCTTCTTACCGTTCGTCCTGAGCTTGTCGAAGGATGATGGTTCGACAGGCTCACCATGAACGGAATTTGATTTTGACTTCCGACTTCCGACTATCTTAAAGACTTCATTCTGCGTTCAATACGTGACTGCCAGCCTGTTCCCTGAGTTATTTGAAACATATGTTTTAAAACTTTACGTTCGGATGGATGTCTCACCGTACGAATATTAAAATCTCCCTTGACAAAAAAACCGGGGATTACATCGGTAATTTCAAAGGCTCCCACATATTTAGCAGAACCCGGCTCAACATTAATAATCCATTGATAAGCTGAACGATCATCTTTCACAAGACTGTAATTCAACTTTTTCGATACGAAGCGGGAAATATAATAATTGGCGGGTTTCAAATTCTCAGCCATGAAATTGCCATTTCGAAAAATCATGACACGTGGGGGTTTTATAAAAGGCGGTAAATAAAACTTACCAAACTCACGTAACTCAATTTCCGTTACTTCATGACCCGGAATATAAATATTGCCGTAAATCATACCCTTTTCAGGCGAGCTAATTTCAAATGGTGGTTTAGGTTTAGTGGAACAGCCATTTAATCCCAATAGCAAAAGCATCATAAAGATACTGATTCCATAAGTGACAAACAGATTCGTACTTTTCTTCATTATGAAAGCCTATTAAAAAAGTGTTTAAATTAAATATTTCAATTTCAATGAAGATAAAAGCAGTTTTCATGCCAAATAAACAATTAAAAAGCCCACTGAATTAATGTCAACTCGTTAAGCCAATAAATAATTCCCTCCCACTCAAGAGTGGTAATTTATAATAACCATCTTCCCCTGGATAACTAAACAGCATTACAACCATTACATTAAGTCCTTTTTGTTTAGCCTAAAATTCGACTCATAACTTAGACATTGAGATCAATTTTTCTTGTGTGCAGCTGAGGTTACTTAACATAAATCAATTTTGTCAGCTTCTAGTTAATGTTAATATGATCATTTAAATACAAATTTATGGGGCATTGATATGAGTTGTTGTGGAAGTTGTGGTGGTGAAGACGTTAATCAAACTAAAGAACAAGAAAAAGATCAAAATAAGGATCAGAATCAGGTACAAGATAAAGACGTAGAAAACACCGAAGATCAAGAGTTATAGAAGTACAAGTTCAGCCTTCTCCTGTTCAAAAAGAAGACTAAACACTTCAATAAAAAAGGGACCCGAAGGTCCCTTTTTTAATATAGCGGTTTAAGTTAAAAGCTTAAGCTTCGTCAGCAGTCACTGCTTTCATACTTAAACGAATTCGACCTTGTTTGTCGATTTCCAGAACTTTTACTTTAACAGTTTCGCCTTCCGTTAACTTATCGCTAACGTTTTCAACGCGTTCTTCACAAATTTGTGAAACGTGAACTAAACCGTCTTTACCCGGTAAGATGGTTACAAATGCACCGAAGTCCATTAACTGCGCAACTTTACCTTCGTAGATTGTTCCAACTTCAACATCAGCAGTTAATTGCTCAACCTAACGCTCCGCTTCTTG
>DAOVYB010000002.1 GCA_030635835.1 Gammaproteobacteria bacterium | reverse complement strand
CTAAGCTACAGAAATAATAAAAGAGTAGTTTAGATATATACAGCCAGAAAATACATTTTGTATTTTCTGGCTTTTAACTATGAGAGCTGTAGTTGTAAGATTATATTTACAGGGTGGGGATAAAGTATTGTCTACATAAATTTATTAAGTTTATTTACGGCCTTCCAGGTCACCAGTTGCATCATACCGGAGTTTACATTTGGTTAAGCCTTTAAGATTATCTAATTCTAGATATACATGTTTTTATTAAGTGATAAATTTTGAATTACTTTACGAATTTAGTCAAGTATTTTGATGTGGGTATGAAAAAGATATGTTACATGATGGTTTAACAATAATATATTTTTGTGATCTCTAGAGAATCACTTGCAGACACTTAAGGGACTGACGTTAAAAGCGGGATGGTGTATGATCGCTTTTTCCTTTTAACCACACAACTGGACTTTAAGCGCATGCTGCAATTGCCTGGCGGGTTGGCCCTTTCTGATTTTCGTAAAAATAAACTTTTAACATCACTCAAAAGCGTGGTGCCTGCTGTTACTGAAGTACAGGCAAACTATATGCATTTTGTGGATGTTGATAAAATACTTGATTCTGAAGCTAAAGCGATATTGGATTCTTTATTACATACAGAATCACTATCAGAAACAACAAGTGCTGACGCGCATTTATTTCTTGTTATTCCCCGTCCCGGAACGATTTCACCCTGGTCGAGTAAAGCGACGGATATTGCACATAACTGTGGTTTAAGTGATGTAAGTCGAATTGAGCGGGGTATTTTATACCAGGTAGTAAGTGACAACTCACTGGATACGACTGATTGGCAAAGTATTAGCCAGTTACTTCATGACCGAATGACAGAATCTGTTTTTAGCGATGTGGAAGAAGCAGAACGCTTGTTTCATCATGCTGAACCGGCTCCGTTACAAAGTGTGGATATTTTATTGGGTGGTCGAGACGCGCTGGTAAAAGCAAATGCCGATTTAGGTTTGGCCTTAGCGGAAGATGAAATTGATTATTTAGTTGATAATTTTGAAGTATTGAAGCGTAATCCGACAGATGTGGAGCTGATGATGTTTGCGCAGGCAAACTCTGAACATTGCCGGCATAAAATCTTTAATGCGGACTTTGTGATTGATGGTAAGGAACAGGAAAAATCCCTGTTTGGCATGATTCGTAATACCCACCAGAAAAATCCTGAAGGTGTGTTATCCGCTTATCATGATAATTCAGCAGTAATGAAAGGCTCTAAAGCAGGGCGTTTTTTTGCAGAACCATATAGTCATCAATATGCATATCATGAAGAAAATATTCATATTTTGATGAAAGTTGAAACGCATAATCATCCAACCGCCATTGCACCATTCCCCGGAGCAGCGACAGGTTCAGGTGGTGAGATTCGTGATGAAGGTGCGACAGGTCGAGGTTCAAAACCAAAAGCCGGGCTTTGTGGTTATTCTGTATCAAATTTAAAAATACCTGCTTCCCCTCAAGCGTGGGAAACAGATTATGGTAAACCGAGCCGTATAGTTTCAGCGCTCGATATTATGCTCGAAGCACCGATTGGTGCAGCCGCTTTTAATAACGAATTTGGTCGTCCGAATATTTGTGGTTATTTCAGAACTTACGAAGAGAAAGTCACCAGCTTTGGCGGTGAAGAAGTTCGTGGTTATCACAAACCGATTATGCTCGCGGGGGGACTGGGTAATATTCGTGAAGATCATGTTGATAAAAATGATATTCCACCGGGATCTCAAATTGTAGTCTTAGGTGGCCCCGCCATGTTGATTGGCCTGGGTGGTGGTGCGGCTTCTTCGATGGCTTCTGGCGACAGTGAAGAAAGTCTCGATTTTGCTTCGGTACAACGCGGTAACCCTGAAATTGAACGTCGGGTTCAGGAAGTCATCGATCATTGTGTTCAATTAGGTGATAAAAATCCTATTATTAGTATTCATGATGTTGGAGCAGGTGGTTTGTCGAATGCTCTGCCTGAGCTAGTGAATGACAGTGGTCGTGGTGGTAAATTTGAACTGCGTTTAATCCCCAATGATGAACCCGGTATGGCACCGATGGAAATTTGGTGTAATGAAGCGCAAGAACGTTATGTTTTAGCTGTTAGTTCGGCGAATATCGACGCATTTGGCGAAATATGTGAGCGTGAACGTTGCCCATTTTCGGTAGTGGGTGAAGCCACAAAAGAGCAAAATCTGGTTGTTGGTGATGGTTATTTTGATAATACGCCAATCGATATGCCGATGGATGTCTTATTAGGTAAGCCACCAAAAATGCGTCGTGATGTAAAACATCATCCCGTGGCTAAAACAGAATTCTCTCTTGATGATATTAAAATTCCTGAAGCAGCAAAACGGGTATTAGCTTTACCAACAGTCGCGGCTAAAAACTTTTTAATCACCATTGGTGATCGTACCGTTACAGGTATGGTTGCACGGGACCAAATGGTTGGCCCATGGCAAGTTCCAGTGGCGGATGTTGCTGTCACCGCTGCGTCATATGACACCTTAAAAGGTGAAGCCATGGCGATGGGTGAGCGCACACCAATAGCCTTGCTTGATCATGCGGCATCTGCCCGTATGGCCGTGGGTGAAGCGATTACTAATATTGCTGCTTCACGTATCAATAACATTAGTGACATGGTGTTATCTGCAAATTGGATGGCACCAGCAGGGCATCCGGGTGAAGATGCCGGTTTATACGATGCAGTGAAAGCGGTTGGCGAAGAACTTTGTCCAAAACTCGGTATCGCAATTCCTGTTGGCAAAGATTCCATGTCGATGAAAACTGTGTGGGATGAAGGCGATGAAATGCATTCAGTTACCGCACCGTTATCCCTGATTATTTCAGCTTTTGCACCTGTTGAAGATGTATCAAAAACTCTCACTCCTGAATTAAGAACAGATAAAGGGGATAGTGATTTAATCCTGATTGATTTAGGTAAAGGCAAAAATCGATTGGGAGCAACATGTTTGGCTCAGGTTTATAAACAACTTGGTCATCACAATGCCGATTTAAATGATGCCAATAGTTTGAAGAACTTCTTTAGTGTGATCCAACAACTTAATCAAAAAGGTTTGTTACTTGCTTACCATGATCGTTCTGATGGTGGTTTGCTCGCAACTGTATCTGAAATGGCCTTTGCGGGTCACACCGGCGTAACAATCGCGTTAGATGATTTGGGTGATAGCTCAATTGCGAGTTTATTTAATGAAGAACTCGGTGCGGTGATTCAGGTACAGCATGAATATACTGAAGAAGTATTAGCATCATTACATAATGTTGGTTTAGGTCATTACAGTCATGTGATTGGGCAATTAAATAACGACGATAATATCGTTATTCAATATAACGATAACGATGTATTAAATGAAAAACGCCGTAGCTTGCAACGTACATGGTCTGAAGCTTCATACCAAATTCAGGCGTTACGGGATAATGAAGATTGCGCAAAACAAGAGTTTGATAATTTACTGGATCATAACGATCCGGGCTTACACGCTAATTTAAGTTTTGATGCTCAGGAAAACATTTCAGCTGCTTACATTTCAACAAGCAAAAATAAGGGGCACCGTCCACGAGTGGCTGTGTTACGTGAGCAAGGTGTCAACGGTCATGTTGAAATGGCGGCAGCATTCGAAAAAGCCGGTTTTGCCAGTGTTGATGTACACATGAGTGACATTATCGAAGGACGCCATAATTTGAATGATTTTCAGGGCTTAGTCGCTTGTGGTGGCTTCTCTTATGGCGATGTATTAGGAGCTGGCGGTGGCTGGGCAAAAACTATTTTGCATAACTCTGCTATGCGTGATGAGTTTGAAACCTTCTTTAACCGTGATGACAGTTTTGGCTTAGGCGTGTGTAATGGTTGCCAGATGATGTCACATTTAAAAGATCTGATTCCAGGCGCATCACACTGGCCACAATTTGTACGAAACCAGTCAGAGCAGTTTGAAGCACGTTTCTCAATGGTAGAAGTTCAGTCATCGCCTTCTATGCTCTTTGATGGAATGGCCGGTTCTCGAATGCCCATTGCGGTTTCGCATGGAGAAGGACAAGTAAAATTTGCTTCAGATAATTTATCGCAACAAGTGCAAAAAGACGGCCTTGTTTCGATGAAATATGTCGATCATCTTGGAAATGCGACTGAAAAATACCCCTACAACCCGAATGGTTCTGTCGATGGGATTACGGGTTTAACCACGGATGATGGCCGTTTTAATATTATGATGCCGCATCCAGAGCGTTTATTTAGAACCGTACAACATTCCTGGCATCCTGATGAATGGGGTGAAGATGGACCCTGGTTACGTTTATTCCGCAATGCACGAAAATGGGTTGATTAAGAGCCTGTAAAATCGTGCAAAATGCGGAAAAGAACATTAATTTGGTCTAAAATCATTATTATAGACTCTGTTTTTGTGTATCTGTTGTATACTTAAATCCCCCCCTCTGAAACAAAGTTATAAATATCAATAACTTCAGAAGAAAAATTTTCATTGCTATAAGGTGTTGCATTAAATGAAAGTTAAAATTGATGTCTCTCAGTTGAAAAAAGGTATGTTTGTGAGCGAGTTAGATCGCCCATGGACTGAAACATCATTTTTATTACAAGGTGTTTTGATTGAGGGTGCTGAAGAAATAGCAAAATTTCAGACATGTTGTGAGCATGTCTATATTGATGCTGAAAAATCAGATGAGTCAATGTACTCACATTTGCGATCTTTATCTCATTCAGATAATAAACCAGCTACCTTTACAAGCTCAGTGGCACATCAAGCTGAACAAGCTGATTTTGAACAAAATAACTTCCATAAAGAATTAAAAATTGCCCGTAATGTTCATTCACGCACACGTAATTATATTGATCAGGCATTAGATGATGTCCGCTTAGGAAACGCAGTTGATACTGAGGCTGCAAAACAACTGGTAACAGAAGTTGCAAACAGTATTACCCGTAGTCCTCATGCCATGGTTTGGTTAACCAATATGAAAGAGCGTGATGAATATACTTCTATTCATTGCATGAATGTTTGTATTATGGCGGTAAGTTTTGGTCGTTCTTTAGGAATGAGTAAAGAGGAGTTAGAGCTGTTAGGCTTAGGTGGTTTGTTGCATGACTTAGGTAAGATGCGAGTTCCATTAGAAATATTAAATAAACCCAGTAAGTTAACATTTGAAGAATTTGAGGTTATGAAAACCCACCCGGTTGAAGGCTATCAGATGTTAAAAGAGCAAAGTGATTTACCTGCTGAAGTTTTAGATATCGTTAAACATCACCATGAACGTCGTAATGGCAAGGGTTATCCTTCACATTTAGACGGTGATCATATTAATAATATGACACGAATAGTCGCGATTGTTGATGTTTATGATGCGATTACCAGTGATCGTTGTTATCACGATGCTATTTCACCCTATGATGCCTTAAAAAACATGTATGAATGGGTGAATGAAGATTTTGATAAAGAAATGGTTGAACAGTTTATTAAATGCTTAGGTATTTATCCCATTGGTAGCGTGGTGGAATTAAATATGGGGCATATTGGTATTGTTGTATCAGCAAGTGAGAAAAGTAAACTCCGCCCAATTCTGATGCTGGTTTTAAACAGCAAACATGAAAAATTTCCAAAACCCAAACTTGTTAATCTGGCACATCCAAAATGGCAGAGTGGTGAGCAAAAATTAGAAGTTAAGCGTATCTTAAGCAAGAATGATTACAATTTTGATATTAAAAATATTGTTATGAATGAAAATATTATTTAATTGAATTAAAACATCATCTCCTTTCCCTGGCTAAAAATCCCAGCTTTAATTTATTATTCTCATAATTAAGTTATTACAGTATTATATGATGTCTTAACTCCATATACCCTTAAAGAATAAAATAATGACATATGCTTTAGAAATACGTGATCTGTATAAAACATATAAAAATGATGTACAGGCATTAAGAGGAATTAACCTGGAAGTGAAAAAAGGTGATTTTTTTGCTTTGTTAGGTCCAAATGGTGCCGGTAAATCAACAGCGATTGGTATTATTTCTTCTTTAGTCAATAAAAGCAGTGGTGAAGTAAAAATTTTTGGTCATGATATCGACCATGAGCTTGAAACTGCAAAAAGTTTTATAGGCTTAGTTCCGCAAGAATTTAATTTTAACCAGTTTGAGCCAACAGTTGAAATTGTTGTTAATCAAGCCGGTTATTATGGCATTAGTCGTAAAGTTGCCTATCAACGTGCAGAAAAATATTTAAAACAGCTAAATTTGTGGGAAAAGCGCCATACCATCGGCAGAGAATTATCAGGTGGAATGAAGCGTCGTTTGATGATAGCTCGAGCACTAGTGCATGAACCGCGTATTCTTATTCTAGATGAACCGACGGCGGGTGTTGATATTGAAATTCGTCGTTCCATGTGGTCATTTCTTAAGGAAATTAATCAACAAGGTACAACCATTATACTGACGACGCATTATTTAGAAGAAGCTGAAACCTTGTGTAAGAATATCGCCATCATTAATAATGGTGTGGTAATTGAAAATACAGGAATGAAAACATTGCTGGCTAAATTGCATGTTGAAACCTTTGTTTTAAATACAGAAGAAAAATTACAGGATAAATTACAGGGTTGGGGACAGCATGAAGATTGCAAAGTTAAACAAATTGACGATCTAACTTTTGAAGTTGAAATTTCTAAAAAATACAGTTTGAACAATTTATTTACTGAGCTGGATAAACGAAATATAGATGTCAGTAGTTTACGCACTAAAAGTAACCGGCTGGAAGAGCTATTTGTTCATTTGGTTGAAGAGGGAACAGTGTGAACATTAGCCAACAATTCACTGCATTTAAAACAATCGTCATAAAAGAAATTTTACGTTTTGCACGTATCTGGCTTCAAACTGTCGTGCCCCCTGTCATTACTACAGGCTTATATTTCGTTATTTTCGGACAGCTTATTGGTTCACAACTGAGTGATATCGAGGGTTATTCTTATATGGATTATATCGTTCCCGGTATTATTCTTATGTCCATTATTAATAATTCATATGCAAATGTTGTCGCTTCATTTTACATGTCAAAATTTTCACATTTCATAGAAGAAATGATTGTTTCTCCAATGCCTAATTATTTAATTCTTACGGGCTATGTTATTGGCGGCGTTGCGCGTGGGTTAATTGTTGGCTTTGTTGTAGCCATGATCTCGACATTTTTTACCAAGTTTAATATTCACAGTTATTTAATTTTGTTCTCTGTTGTTATCTTAACTGCGATATTGTTTTCACTAGGTGGTTTTATTAATGCAATCTATGCTAATTCATTTGATGATATTTCCATTATTCCTACATTCGTATTAATACCATTAACTTATTTAGGTGGGATATTTTATTCGGTGGATATGCTGCCAACGTTCTGGCAAAACGTATCGTTGGGTAATCCAATTTTATATATGGTTAACGCGATGCGTTATGGTATGTTGGGTGTTTCAGATATTGAGTTAACAACCGCATTCAGTATTATAATTTTATTCGTAGTAACACTGTTTATGTTTTGTTTGTATCTGTTAAAAAGCGGGAAAGGTATACGAAGTTAAATACAACAGGTTCTTTTGTCTAACACTAAAGTAATAATTAGGTTCAGCTGGTCTATTTCTTGTTCCTGCTAATGTCTTTTTGATCATTTTAGTCACTCAAAAATACTCATGTAGTGATTTGCGTATTGAAATAATCAATATCCCCCCCTGAATTTTATGAAGACTAGATAGCATTATTTATAATATTTTAATGAGGTTTAAAATAGAGAAGAGATGGGTGCTTAACCTTATGAAAATAGTACAGTAATTATCTGGAAAAGAAATTAACAAAATTGAAACAAATCAAGCTAGTAAGACGGTATTAATGCAATAGCAAGTACTCTAAAATATTAGCAATATACTATATGTGGGATTACAGATGTTGAGTAAAATTAAAGTCTTATTTTTAGCGTTTTTACTATTAAATGCTGGCTTTGTTATTGCCGAAATTCAACACGATAATAAAAAATATCTCGTAGGTTTTGCTCAGGACACGCTGGCGAATGACTGGCGTTTAGCCCAGGTTAATGAGCTAAAAAAATCACTTGCTAAATTTCCTGATATTAAACTCATTGTTACTGATGCAAAAGGGCATACTGCTAAACAAATCAGTGATATCGAAGATTTGCTTTTGCGAAAAATTGATCTTTTGATTACCAGTCCAAAAGATGCTTTGGCATTAACGCCCGTAATTTCCAAAGTCTACAAACAGGATATTCCGGTTATCTTACTTAGTAGAGGAATAACAACAAATGCATTTACAACATTAATTGGGGCTGATAATCGTTTAATTGCAAAAAAGGCGGCTCAATTCCTTGTAAAGAGCCACCCTAAAGGAGGCCGTATTCTTCTTTTAAAAGGTGTGCCTAATGCATCATCAACAATACAGCGGACTGACTCTTTTATTAAAGAGATCAAAAAACATAAGAAATTCAAAATAGTTGCACAAAAAATAGCAAACTATTTACGTGCTGATGCCATAAGAGCAATTGAGGATGTACTCGTATCAAATATCCCTTTTGATATTATTTATGCACAAAGTGACAGTATGGCTACGGGAGCACGCATGGCGCTTACCTTTGCAGGTAAAGATCTGAATAAAATTTCAATTATTGGCATTGATTATATAAAAGAAGCACAAATAGCTATTCGCAAAGGACAGCAGATTGCCAGTTTTACATACCCTACCGGTGGTAAAGAAGGTGGAGAGTTAGCAATGAAAATTCTTCAGGGAAAAAAAGTTAAAAAACGTATTGTAATTAAATCGCATATAATAACTAAAAAAAATGTGAATTCTATTACACCAATATTTTAGATATTAGCAAAATATGTTGTCACTTAAACTCAACCAAAAACTTATTCTATTTTGGCTTTCATCCATTATAATTTCTATTGCATTGCTTGCAGGTGTTTTTTATTTATTACAGAACAACCTGGAACAACAAAAAAATAAAACAGAAATTACTGATGCATTCAGTTTATTACATAAATATTTAAATAATAAACAACAACAGTTTACTTACAATACTTCTTTTGTTGCAGAACAAGAAAATATCATTTCATCATTTAGCCTTCTACACAATTATCAGGATATCAATAATTACCAGGCAATTGTTTTTGATCAGGAGAAGAAAAAGCTTAACGATGAGCTGGTTAAGTTATTAAAAACTACAAATGCCAATATGGTTACAGCTTATGATGGCCATAATCGGTTAAGTGGTTTTGTTTATTTTGATTCGAGTAATAATATTTATACCGCATACCAGTCATACGAGAATGGAGAAAAAAAATATTTTGTAGCTAAAGAAGGGAGTGCTGAATACACAGAAATAAAAGATTTGTCCGGATATTTACAATATAGACTTCACGATAAACCTGTTTTGGATAAACAGATATATATAGACCGTCATCATAATCATATTGCTATTGAAATGCATATGCCAGTCATACGAAAATTTCAAAATAGAAAGAAATTAAAGGTAGGAACAATTTCTGTTATAGATAAACTGGATGCTGATTTTGCAAAAAAAATACAAACATTAACCAGGCTAGATGTTTCATTTTCAGTTGATGGTAAAAAATGGGTGTCATCGAATAACACTCAAGATTATACTGTTTTATCTTCTCTTACAGAATGGAGTGAGCTAACAGAAGGACTTGATAAATCTAAAATACTAAAGGGTGAAAATGGCCTGTTTGGTATAGCAAATTACTCTACGCAAGAGTCAGGCTTGAAAATTAAATTTGTTTTTCAGTCTCGAACTGGTGATGCATCAGTAATAATTCCGCATTTACAAAATTCATTAGTTATTGTTCTACTTGTTACTCTTTTTTTATTGCTACCTATTGGTATTTATTTTTTAAGAAAAAATGTTTTGTATCCTGTGGCGCAACTGGTTAAAGGTGTTGAATCAGTAAAAAAAGGTCAGTACGAAGACCTGAAAGCTATTTCTGGTAAGGGTGAGTTAGCATATTTGGCGAATTCATTTAATGAAATGGCATTATCAATTCAAACTAGAGAAAGTGAACTTGTTAAGTTATCACTTGCGGTTGAACAAAGCCCCTCTTCATTAATGATTACTGATACCCAGGCAAATATTGAATATGTTAATGAAGCATTTTGTCGCACAACAGGTTTTACAAAAGATGAGGTTGTCGGCAAGAAGACTAATATATTAAAAGGTGAAGAAACACCTAAGGAAACATATCACAAGCTTTGGGCAACAATATCAAAGGGTGAGAAATGGCAAGGTATTTTTCATAATAAAACTAAACCAGGTAAATTGATTTGGGAATCAGTTACTATTCTACCTATTAAATCTCCTGACGGTGAAATAATTAAATACCTCGCGATTAATGAAGATATCACTCTTGAGAAAAAACACAAGGAACAACTTGCATTGCAATCAGCTGCCTTACAGGCTGCGGCTGATGGTATTGTTATTACTGATCGAGATGGAATAATTCAGTGGGTTAATCCTGCCTATGAAACATTAACCGGCTATTCATTTAATGAAGCATATGGACAAAATCCAAGGATATTAAACTCGGGGAAACATGATAAGAGATTTTTTAAAGCCCTTTGGGACACGATCTTGTCGGGTAAAACATGGACAGGTGAACTTTATAATAAACGTAAAAATGGTGATATCTATCTCGAAGAGGAGTCTGTAACTCCTGTTTTTGATAGTAATAATTACATCACACACTTCGTTGCAATTAAACGTGATATATCTCAGCAAAGAAAGCAGGAAAAAGAACTTCAACAAAGTCAAAAAATGGATGCTTTAGGAAAGCTTACCGGTGGCGTGGCTCATGATTATAATAATATGTTAGGTATTATTCTTGGCTATTCAGAAATACTAAAAGAACAACTTCCAGTTGATTCGAAATTTGTTAAATATGTTGATGCGATTAGTACTGCTGGCGATCGAGGCGTAAGTCTTACTAATAAATTATTAACCTTTTCACGACAAAAAACAGGTGATTTAAGGGCTACAAATATAAATAACCCTCTCATTGAAAATAAACTTATGCTGGAAAAAACATTAACGGCACGTATAAAGATTGTTTTCGAACTTGAAGAAGGTTTGTGTGATGTTTTTATGGATGAACATGATTTTAATGATGCGGTACTTAATATAAGTATTAATGCAATGCATGCTATGCCTGGTGGCGGACAACTTACTCTATCAACATCAAATGTTACTTTGGGTGATACAAAAGCCAAATCACTGGATTTACTCACTGGAGACTATGTCTTACTGACATTAAAAGATACGGGAACAGGAATGGATACGGTTACAAAAAATCAAATATTTGAACCATTCTTTTCTACTAAAGGTGATAAAGGTACTGGTCTCGGTATGAGTCAGGTTTATGGTTTTGTAAAAGGTACAGGTGGAAATATAACCGTTGACTCAGAACTTGGGCAAGGTACGCAATTTAATATCTATTTTCCACGATATATTGAAGAAGCGAATAAAACAATATCAGGTTCAGATACTGTAAAACAAGATTTATCAGGAACGGAAACCATACTTGTTGTTGATGATGAAATTGAGCTTACAAAATTGACTTCAGAAATACTACAAATGCAAGGCTATAATGTTTTATCTGCAAATAGTGCAAAGCAAGCTCTTGATATTCTCAGTGAGCAATCAGTCGATTTGGTTTTAACCGATGTTATTATGCCGGAGAAAGATGGATTTAAGTTGGCAGTTGAAATTAAAGAACGTTATCCAGAATTAAAGATTCAGCATATTAGTGGTTATAATGACATTGATAATGAAGATCTTAAGAAACAAGGTTTTCCTGAAGCGTTAAAAAAACCAATCGAAGCAAATAATCTATTAGTAAAGATTAAAGAAATATTCAACAACTAATAATATACTGGCTTTTATACTTTATTTAATATCTTATCCATTAGCCGAGTGGATAAAAAACGTTTTAAGTATCCGAATAGATATGTTGGAAAGGTAACATAATAACGTGGTTTTGGTTTTTTACTTTCTAACGCATGAATTACCTTTTTTAATACCGCTTCTGCAGGCAGGGTAAAAGGAACAGCGGGTCCTTCTTTACTTAAACGCTCTTCAGTTGCGATATATTCAGCCTTAAAGCGGCTGTTTTCTTTATTGATGTTTTTTTTGTATGCGGCAAATGAGTTTTTTCGAAATTGACTTTCAATGGGACCAGGTTCAACCAGTGATATATAAATGTTTGTTCCTGTTAATTCCTGTCTGAGTGTGTCAGTCAAACCTTCAATCGCATATTTGCTTGCGGTATAAGCCCCACGAAATTTTAAAGCAACAAAGCCCAATACAGAACTGTTTTGAATAATTCGTCCATGGCCTTGTTTTAACATTGTTGGCAATACAAGATTGGTTAGTTCATGCCAGCCAAAGAAGTTGGTTTCAAACTGCTGGCGCAAAACATCTCGAGTTAAATCTTCAACAGCGCCTGCCTGACCATAGGCACCATTATTAAATAATGCATCCAGTGTTCCATTTGTACGTTTTAAAATTTCATTTACAGCCGTATGGATAGATGCTGAATCATCCAGATCCAGCAACAAGCTTTCTAAACCCAGTTCAGTCAGTTTTTGTACATCATTCTTTTTACGTGCAGTAGCAAAAACACGGTAGCCGCGTTTTTGCAGTCCTTGAGCAACACATAAACCAATTCCCGTTGAACAACCGGTAATTAAAATTGTTTTTTTATCTAGAGTCATATTATTTTTTCAGGCGAGTAAGACCGCAACAATACCAGTAAAGAAGATGCCATCAAAAGTCCCAGCACCTCCGATAGAGGCTATAGCTGCACCGATATATTTAATGTCTTTAAGTCGAAATAAGTCCGCACCAATTAGCACACCTAAGGTACCACAAATATAAGCAAGTGGAGCACTGTGTTCCGGAGAAATTATTAAGGCTGAAAATGCAGCAGTAACCGGTGCTATTAAAATAGGTATACCAATTCCCAGTCCTTTTATCGGCCGACTAAAAAAATAACTTATTGCCGCAACAATGAAAATTGCAGGAATAAATTGTCGTGCTGTTACTGAATGTAGCAAAATCAAATATAAAGAAAAGCAAATTGGGATTAAGGCTCCACCCACATTAAGTGCAATAATAACCTTACCTTTTACAAATGGAGCGGGGGCAAATAATGTTCGTGGAGGTTGATAATTTTCAGGAAATTCTTCAGTAGAAGAGTTCATAGTGAATAAACGAAGATTAATTAAGCTACCTAATAAGGTACTCACTAAAAGTATTACTGCTGAATCAGGAGATAAGCCCAGCTTTGCTAATACAATACCAAACACACCCAGCTGTACAACTATAATAAGTAAAAGAGATAAAAATATTAGATATAAAAGAGGCATGATATTAAAAGTATTTTTTATGTTCATTATAAATATATTTTTAGTATATTAGTTATTTATAACTTATGCTGATTATTTTTTAAAATAGCGTATTTAAAAGCTGATATAGTACTGATTAACCGGTAGTCTTAGCTGAGTGCATCAAAGCATTAATGCTAATATAAATAGGGAACATTATTTTTTTAGAGATTATTAATCAATTACTAATTAATAATTATGAGAAATATTATAATGATGAACAAATATTTTCCGCATATTCTTGCTGTTACATATGTTATTTTTTTTATCGCACTTGCTATTAATCCAGTTTCACGAGAAGTCTGGATGGCAGAAATAATCCCTGTTGTGATTATTTTTCTGATTTTAGTCTTTACCTTTAAGCTCTTTCAATTTAGTAATCTTGCTTATGTATTATTAAGTTTCTGGATATTCTGGCATACGATTGGTGGCCATTATACTTTTGCAAATGTTCCGTTTGGCTGGGTTTCAGAAATGTTAGGCTCAGAAAGAAATCATTTTGATCGGATTGGTCATTTTTCTGTTGGTTTTTATGCTTTTGCTATGGCGGAATGGTTACTTCGCAAAGGTTATTGCGAATTTAAGTTAGCCGCGACTTTTAGTTTATTTTTTATTATGAGCGTTGCTGCCGGTTATGAAATTATTGAATGGTGGTATGCCGTTGTTGAAGGTGGCGATGCCGGTGTGGAATTTTTGGGATCTCAGGGTGATATTTGGGATGCTCAAAAAGATATGTTATCTGACACACTGGGTGCCATTACTTCATTAGTATTGTTTTCTTATATCCGGCCGGATCAGAGGGAAGTGATTCAAAATTAATGAGGTGGCTATCCTCCGGGTAAAAGCTATCTGTTTGTTTTATATATTAATTCTTACTATATGCTATAAATTAAGGATAGGTTATTACACAACGGAGTCGAACTAATGAGCAAACCTACTCCCCAAGAGTTAGAGTGTGCACTTGAAAAAGCCCAACATATGCGAGAAACGGATCAAGATCCTGATTTTGTCGCTAAATCATTGTTAAATTGCCATTATCAGTCCACATATTTGGAACAGGTTCTTCATGCCGCAGAACACTATATCAATAGTGGACTGGGAGAAAGAGAGCACACCCGTTTAATTCAGGCGATAAATAAGGCTCGCGAAATTGATGAGCACAGCGCAAAGCAGAGTCATCAGGAGCTTGGGTTAAGTTAAACCGGAGTTTAACGGTTTGTTTTAATGATTTAATAGTGTGCTTGGCGGTTCTGCTCGTTGTAATACGCTACTCTTTATTTATGAAGTTTGAGACTTAGTGATGCCTATTTACGAGTAAGAATGTGAGGCCTGACCAAATAAGACAAAAAGATTAAACCACGGGGAACACTGGGAAAAACATTTATTATTTTGCTTCTGGTCGTTTTTATTTAACTTTGTATCTTTGCGTTCTCTGCAATTGCCTCTGTTTTGCTCTACTTCCTTGATAAATTCTCCTGCGTTATTCTGGTTACGGGTATCCTGCCATAATACGTCCATGGAGTAGTTTTGTACTTTGTATTTTTAATTTTTCCCAGTGTCCCCGTGTTCCCGTGGTTCATTCTCTTCGTTTCTCAAACAGTTTAGCCAAATTAGCCCGCGTTTTTGTTGCACTCATAGCAGCAGAGCCGTAAAATTCCCGCCTTTGTGTTAACCGTTTTAGGATTAAGAAATGCGCACTCATTATTGTGGTGAAGTCACCGAATCATTGATCGATCAGGAAATTACCGTTACCGGCTGGGTTCACCGTCGTCGTGACCATGGTGGTGTTATTTTTATTGATTTACGTGATCGTGAAGGGCTATTACAGGTTGTTTATGACCCGGATATTGAGGATGCATTTGCTACAGCAGAAAGTGTTCGTAGTGAGTATGTACTCCAGGTGAAAGGATTAGTACGTTACCGTCCTGAAGGTACCAAAAATGACAAGTTGGCAACCGGTCAGGTTGAGGTACTCGGTAAGGAACTTACCATTCTTAATAAGGCGGATACCCCTCCATTTATGCTTGATGTGGCTGATGGTGAAGTCTCAGAAGATCTGCGTTTAAAATACCGTTATGTTGATTTGCGTCGTGAGCCGATGCAAAAGCGTCTGAAAATGCGTTCGGATATCGTGCGTACATTACGTAATTTCCTTGATGACAATGGTTTTATGGACATCGAAACACCAATGTTGACCAAAGCAACACCAGAAGGTGCGCGTGATTATCTGGTTCCAAGTCGTACTCATGAAAACAGTTTTTTTGCCTTACCGCAGTCTCCACAACTGTTTAAACAATTGCTCATGATGTCTGGAATGGATCGCTATTATCAAATCGTACGTTGTTTCCGCGATGAAGATTTACGTGCCGATCGCCAGCCAGAATTTACCCAAATTGATATTGAAACTTCATTTATTGATGAAGAAGAAATTATGTCCCTCACGGAATACATGATGCGTGGGATATTTTTACAGGTTCTAAATGTTGAGTTACCTAATCCATTCCCTCGTATGTCTTATGATGAAGCTATTCGTCGTTTTGGCTCAGATAAGCCGGATATGCGTATTTCGATGGAGTTGGTTGATATTGCTGATTTACTTCAAGATATTGAATTTAAAGTCTTTTCTGGCCCAGCAAAAGATGAAAAGGGTCGTGTTGCGGCATTGCGTTTGCCTCAAGGCAGCAAATTAAGCCGTAAAGATATCGATGAATACACTAAATTCGTCGGTATTTATGGTGCGAAAGGGCTGGCTTACATCAAGGTCAATGAAGTGGCAAAAGGCGTTGAAGGTTTACAGTCTCCGATTTTGAAATTCTTACCCGATGATGCGGTAATGGAGATTATCAAACGTACTGGCGCTGAAGATGGCGATCTCATCTTCTTTGGTGCGGATAAAGCGAAAGTTGTAAATGAAGCACTCGGTGCATTACGTGTTAAGTTAGCTGAAGACTTAGGCTTAATGAAAGGTGAATGGGAACCCCTTTGGGTGGTTGATTTCCCAATGTTTGAGTGGGATGAAGGCGGTAAACGCTGGCAAGCGTTGCATCATCCATTTACTTCACCTAAAGAAAGTGACCTTGATTTACTTGAGTCTGATCCCGGTAACTGCTACTCGCGTGCATATGACATGGTGCTTAATGGTACTGAATTAGGTGGTGGCTCAATGCGTATCTACCGTGAAGAGGTGCAAAAGAAAGTCTTTAAAGCACTGGGTATTTCTGATGATGAAGCCGAAGAAAAATTTGGCTTCTTACTTGATGCCTTGAAATATGGCTGCCCTCCTCATGGTGGTATCGCTTTTGGTTTGGATCGCCTGGTGATGTTACTTTCAGGAGCGAGTTCAATTCGAGATGTAATGGCATTCCCGAAAACACAATCTGCAAGCTGTTTATTAACTCAAGCCCCATCAGCGGTAAATGAAACACAATTACGTGAGTTGCACATTAAATTACGTAAACCTGTGGTTGCTAAAGAAGGCTAATTTTCTTTAAATAACACCAAAATGCCTTAAATTTATACAAATTAGGGGCTGACTGTATTTTTTTACATAGTTGGCCCCTTTTTTTGTTCATGAAACTGGAATTATGACCGATACAAAAGAAAGGATATTTATTAAAGTATCAATAAGTTAAATTTTGGCTGTACGATGGTTTTTAAGTTATATTTGGCACAGAAAAATTAGAAGAATAAATAAGGATTCCTTTTCTCGGTGAAAAAATACTGGCAAACAGACTGGATAATAGGCTTAGTGGTTATGCTGCTTTGCATGTTAGCTGCAGTGACTGATCTTAACCGTGATATAGAACTGACTGGCTATGATTTAGGGGTACGTTTTTCCTCTACGAAATCTGCAAATCAAGATGTCGTTATAATAAAAATTGATGAGGCGTCTTTGCAGGAAAAGGGTGGCTGGCCCTGGCCTCGTGATATTATAGCTGATGCTACCCGTAAGCTTGCTGCTGCTCGTCCTGCTGTGATTGGTTATGTTTTACCCTTTGATCGTGAACAAAGTGCTCATGGTCTGGAATACATTCATGAACTTAAAAATTTGGTGGATAAACAATCGGGTAAGAAATTTAAACAAGTTAAACGTTTGTTACGCAAAGCTGAAAGCAGGATGGATACAGATCAGGTTTTTGCAAGCAGCTTGTATAAAGCAGGTCGCGTTGTCCTGGCTATTCCTTTTTTAGATAGCAATAAATCCAATGAGCCACCTCTTGGTTTAGCTGAGCATGTAAAAAGATACCGCTTAAAGAGTGTTAAAGGTATTACAGTAAAACCTACAAACTGGAAAAAATGGTTTGTTCCTGAACCTGTTTTTAGTACTGAAAAAGTATACCCTCCAATTAAGAAACTGGTACGTCAGGCAGGTGGAGCCGGCACCTTATATCTTGGTGTCGATAAATCACACATCCGAACTGAGCCGTTAGTCATTAAATATGGCAAAGATTATGTGCCTTCATTTGTTTTGATGATGGCAGCAAGAAATCGTGCGTTATCAACACGCAGCATCAAAGTGAATTTGAAAAAACATCAGATCAAATTAGGCCGGGAACAAATTAAGGTTGATAGTAAATTACGAATTTATCCAAAATTTTATAGTGGTAAAAAAGGGCAAAGTGCCTTCCCTGAGTATTCTATTTTAGATGTTTTAAATGGGAATGTGAGTAAAAGATCTTTACGTAATAAAACCATTTTGATTGGTGTCACTGCGCCACAACATGCCTTGCCACAGGTAACACCACTTGGTGAGGTGATGGCGCCAGTGCGTGTTATTGCTCAGAAAGTTTCAAGTTTATTAAATGATGAACTTTATGTCGTACCAGAGTGGGTTTTACAGGCACAGCTGTTTATGCTGGCATTTATTGGTATATACCTGATGTTTTTGTTACCCCGTTTTCGAATGGGAACAGGCATTGCGATTAGCGGCTTATTATTAATTGTCATTCTGAATGTTCATTTTATCGCAATGGTTTCACAATCAATCTGGTTACCGATGATGACACCATTATTGGCCTTGCTGGTTGGGCACCTTGTTTTAGGTTCGAAAAAATTTGTCGACTCGCATCTTAGTGTCATTAAAATTGAATTATCACGTGCTAACCAGTTACTTGGTCAGTCATTTCATTCGCAGGGCAAGCTTGATCAGGCAATGGAAGAATATCGTAAGTGCATGATGAGTCCTGCATTACTTGAACAAATGTATAACCTTGGTCTTGATTATGAACGTAAGCGCCAATTCAATAAAGCTATTCCTGTTTTTGAAGCCATTCAGAGTCATGCGCCAAACTTTAGAGATGTTACAGAACGATTAACACGTAATGCTGAAGTTTCTAACGCTATAGTGTTAGGCGGAAGTGCTGCACCGAGTGCGAATGGTACTCTGGTGGTGAGTAATTCAGGCATGGAAAAACCCATGCTGGGTCGTTATCAGGTTGATAAGGAGATTGGCCGTGGTGCAATGGGTATGGTTTATCTTGGACATGACCCCAAAATTGGTCGTACTGTTGCAATTAAAACTTTAATGCTTTCTCAGGAATTTGAAGGTGAGAAATTAAAAGAAGTAAAAGAGCGATTTTTCCGTGAAGCAGAAACAGCAGGTCGCTTAAATCACCCAAATATTGTGACAATTTATGATGTCGGTGAAGATCAGGATATGTCTTATATTGCGATGGATTACCTGAAAGGTATTGACCTGCTGGGCTATTCTAAGCAAGACAGTTTATTACCGGCAAAAGAAGTGATGGACGTTATTATTAAAACTGCTGATGCACTGGATTATGCTCACAAACAAAAAGTTGTTCATCGTGATATTAAGCCGGCTAACATTATTTATGACAAAGAAACCGGTGTACTTAAAGTCACGGATTTTGGGGTTGCATGTTTAACAGATGCCAGCAAAACAAAAACGGGTACGATACTAGGTAGTCCATCGTATATGTCACCGGAACAATTAGCAGGCAAACGCGTTGATGGACGTTCAGATTTGTTTTCGTTAGGTGTCACGATGTACCAGTTATTAACTGGTGAGTTACCTTTCGTTGGTGAGTCACTTGCTAGCTTAATGTATAAAATTGCGAATGAAAAACACCCTGATATTCGTATGTTTAATCCGGAACTACCTGCATGTGTAGCAAAAATTATTAATAAAGGGTTGCATAAAGATATAGACCGTCGCTTCCAGTCTGGTGAGCAAATGGTGAATGCATTACGTCGTTGTAAAGGACGATTCGATGAGTAATAAGGCAAGTTGATGACTGTGAGCAGAACGCCAAAACTCGATATTTATGGATTGACTGACGAAGGTTTGGTCAGGGATCATAATGAAGATTTTATTTCATGGGAGACTGAGTCTGGTCTGGCTATTCTGGCTGATGGAATGGGTGGACATAACGCTGGTGAAATTGCCAGTGAACTGGCGGTTACCAGTATTACTGAAGCATTAAAGGAAGTTTTATCACCTGAAATTAAAGATACTTGTGATATGAACTTTAAAGAAGTTGTTCATGAAGCCGTTATCTATGCTAATGATGAAATAAATACACATGCCAGAGAACATCCTGAATGCTCAGGAATGGGAACAACCATTGTTATGACATTGTTTCATAGTGATTCGGTTATTCTGGCCAGCGTTGGTGATTCACGTATTTATCGGTTCCGTAAAGGTGAGCTAAAACAAGTAACGACCGATCATTCGCTAGTACAGGAAATGATAGATAATGGTTATATGAGTGAAGAAGAGGCGTTAAACTCAACTAATCGAAATTTAATTACACGTGCTTTAGGTATTGCTGAAGAAGTTAAGGTCGATGTAACAAAGGATAGCATTGAGAAAGATGATATTTACCTACTCTGTTCAGATGGTTTAAGCGACATGATTAATGATGAACAAATATTTTCTGCTTTAGTTAAATCTCACAAAGATCTTAAAAAAGCCAGTGAAGAACTGATTAAGCAGGCAAAAGAACACGGCGGCCATGATAATGTATCTGTGATACTGGTTGCGTGTATATAAACACCATATTTTAATGTTACAAATTTAATTTAAGAGAAAGAGTCATGGCAAGATTAATTATTACTCATCAGGGTACGGTTATTAAAGAATATGAATTATCTAAAGATAAGATAACCGTTGGAAGAAAACCTACGAATGATATTGTTTTAGATGATCCTACCGTGAGTGGCGTACATGCTGCTTTTTTATATATGAAAAATACTTATGTTGAAGATATGAATAGTACCAATGGCATTAAATTGAATGGTAAAAAAGTGAGTAAACGTCAGTTGAATCATGGTGATTTAGTATTGATTGGCCAGCATGAATTTAAATTTATTGACGATGCAGTACAGGACTTTGAAAGCACAGTTATAATTGCACCACCTAGCCAGGAAAATAAAGGAAAGAAAAAAGCATCAACTGCAAGTGTGGTAATTGTTAAAGGCCCTAAAGCAGGTGAATCTATTGCATTAAATAAACCCTATACTAAATTAGGTTCTGCAAGTCAGGTTGCGGTTATTGCACGCCGAGGTGAAAGTTACTATCTCATGCCGATGACAGGAGGAGCTCAGGGCGAGTCACCAAAATTAAATGGTAAACGAATTGGTGCTGAAAGTATGTTATTAAAAAATGGCGATGCGATTGAAGTAGCCGGTACAGAACTTACATTCAAAATTGAAGAATAAGTGATAGATAAAATGCCTAAATTATTTCTTAAACATGAAGGTGTTACTCTTAATACCTATGATCTGAGTAAAGATAAAACGACCATCGGCCGTAAATCTGATAATGATATTCAGATTAATGATGCTGTTGCCAGTAGTCATCATGCTCATATTATTTTGAAACCCAATGAATATCTTGAAGAACAGATAGATGCCAGGCTTGAAGATCTGAACAGTACCAATGGAACACAGGTTAATGGCTGTTTAGTTAAATCAGTTGAGCTTCGTAATGGTGATAAGATTCAGATAGGTAGTCATCATTTTATTTATGAAAATGATGAGACCGTTGGTATGGATGAAACTGCAATTTATTTACCTGATGAAAATTAAGCTTAATTATACTTTGGAATTTTAACGCCAAGAACGCTAAGGCGCAGAGTGCGCAAAGAAAAGATAATATTATTTTGTTGTATTGAATAATTCTTGATGTGCATGATACCCCGGATTTCACTTCTCTGCATCCGGAATACAAGTCTAATAATCATCTTTCTCTATGTTATTCTATTTACGGGCGTCCTGCCCTAATGCATTTTTCTCGATTGTTGCTCCCGGCACAATTCTACCTCCTCCATCCCTGGAGTCGTACCTCCTGTATCCAGCTGTCGTTCGTGGTAAACTTATTTTTTTAATATGTTTTAAGGAATACGGCATGGCCGGGCACAGTAAGTTCGCTAATATTAAACACCGTAAAGCCGCTCAGGATGCGAAGCGGGGCAAAATTTTCACTAAACTCATTCGTGAGATAGTCGTTGCATCAAAAATGGGTGGGCCTGATGCAGATAATAATCCACGCTTACGTGATGCTGTGAGTAAAGCACTCAGTGCAAATATGAAACGCGACACGGTTGAAAAAGCGATTCAGCGTGGTGCCGGTGCAGGTGATAATGAAAACTATAATGAAGTACGTTATGAAGGTTATGGTACTGCTGGTGTCGCGATCATGGTTGATTGCCTGACAGATAATATTAATCGTACCGTTTCAGAAGTGCGCCATGCATTCACTAAATCTGGTGGTAATTTAGGAACAGATGGTTCCGTTTCTTACTTGTTCACTAAAATCGGTACTCTAACTTATCCATCAGGCTGTGATGAAGATGCTATTATGGAAGCGGCTTTAGAGGCTGGAGCCGATGATGTTGAAACAAATGACGATGGTTCAATTCAGGTCACGACAACACCCGAATCCTTTACCTCGGTAAAAGAAGCGATGTTTGCAGCAAATTTTGAAACGGAGATGGCTGAAATTACCATGCATCCTGCGACATCTGTGGAATTAGAACTATCTGATGCTGAAAAAGTCATGCGGCTGATCGATATGCTTGAAGATCTCGATGATGTACAAAATGTGTACACAAATGCAGATTTTTCAGAAGAAGTTATGCAGCAGTTGGTTTAAATTAAGGTCAAAGTCAAAAGATCTCAACGCAGAGGCGCGAAGAACGCAAAGATTCGCAAAGGAAAAATAAAGCTGAGTTTTATCTAATACCGTTCAGATAAGCAAATAAACTTTAAAATTCATTTCAGCATTAGAGTATTACCAGATATTTTCGTATTCCAGATGATGCGGTGTAACAAAATCCAGGAAATTTAATCCAGGATAGATTTAGGTAAATAATAAAACTCTGCGCCCTTTGCGTCTTTCGCGCCTCTGCGTTGAGATCTTTTGACTTTGACCTTATCGTTGAAATCTCTTAATTTTGATTACTGTTGTGGCCTTTTTCTTTCTCTGTTTACCTTGTATCCTTCAATACTATGAAACGCATTCTTGGCATTGATCCCGGTTCCCGATTTACCGGATATGGCATTATTGAGCTTAGAGCAGGCCGCTCGGTATGGGTAAATAGTGGCTTTATTCGGGTGACAGGAACGAATCTGGCTGAAAAACTTTGTATTATTTCGGAAGGATTAAATACCTTATTAGATGAGTTTCAACCGGATGAAATGGCGATTGAAAAAGTCTTTGTCAGCCAAAATGTTGATTCAGCTTTAAAATT
>DAOVYB010000017.1 GCA_030635835.1 Gammaproteobacteria bacterium | reverse complement strand
TTTTTAAGCGCCGTTCACTGAGTTGATGCGGAATTTTTTTATCCGACAAATAAAAACCAACACTTTCAACCGTGTCGGCAAAAATATGAATTCTTATAACGGAATGTTCATCAGCTGTGCCACTTAAAACACTACCAACCAAACGTGGATTAAAATTTTCAAGAAATTGCATGGCTTCTATTGCCATTTCACGCAAACGACTCAAGTGTTCCGGCTGACTGCCTGAGCGAAAAATACGCTGATATTCACCTAAAGCTAATTCAATTTCAGAATTATTAGGCAAACTTTTAGTATCTGTTGCACCAAGTTGCTGTGCCGCTTTTTGCTTGGCAGCATGAAAATCCCGACTACCACTTTCAAGTAATATTTGTGCCGTTTTCTGCGCCAAACGTTGGCGCATATGAACATGATCACGTTGTGACATACAAAAAACCTTTTATAAAACTATTAGAAAATGTCTTCTGTTATATCGGCAGGTGGTGGTGTTGCTGTAGGATCCGTTTGATCAATTTCAACAACATCAGTTTGCTCCGTTGGTATTTGATCCGCCAGGAAAAATTCAAACATCGCATCTGTTGTGGTTGAATTTGCCAGCTGTCCTGTTTGGGGATCTATCCGTACAGACACCAAACCCGAAGGTTGCTCTAACTCTTTTTCTTCAACACCTTCTAATGCTTCACGCATGTAATCTATCCACATAGGTAAAGCTGCTCGCGCACCTGTTTCTCTATCACCAAGTGGTCTTGGATTGTCAAAACCGACCCAGGCAATGGTTGCCAGCTCAGCATTAAAACCGGTAAACCATGCATCACGTTGATCATTAGTAGTACCCGTTTTTCCAGCAAGATCTTTACGACCAATAGCCAGTGCTCGTCGCCCTGTTCCCCGCAGAATGACATCGCGCATCATGGTATTAATTATAAAAGCGGTTTGTGGTGACAATACCTGTTTGGCTAATTTCATCTGAACCGGACCTTGTGTCACTTCTAAACGTTCTTCTTCATTCATTAATGAGAGAAATGATTCACTTAGGTCTTCAGGCAAGGCAGGTAACTTTGAGGTTAGCGTTTCTTTTACCTTATCCTGGCTATTATTATTACCCTGTTCATCTTTTACATCGCTTCTATCTGAATGTGTTTCTTCTTTTCGACAAGCGCGACAAACTTGCTCTGGTTGTTCCATAAAAACAATTTTGTCTTTTGCTCCAACGATGTAATCAATAAAATAAGGCTTAACGCGATAACCACCATTTGCAAAAACAGCATAGCCATTGGCCAAATCATAAGGCGTTAAAGAACCACTGCCCAGAGCAAGTGATAAATTACGTGGCATCATCTTACGAGTGAATCCAAAACGTTTTATATAACGAATAGCATAGCCAATTCCAATATCCCGCAATAAACGAATTGAAACCAGGTTGATTGATTTAATCAATGCCCGACGTAAACGTGTATCTCCGTAAATTTTTCCACTGTAATTTTCAGGACGCCAGGTATCTTCTAAACCCGGCGCATCAAACACCACTGGTGCATCCGTAATAATGCTTGCAGCGGTATAACCTTTATCTAAAGCCGCAGTATATATAAAAGGTTTAAAGCTGGAACCAGGCTGGCGTTGTGCCTGAATTACCCGGTTAAATTTACTCTCATAATAATCATAACCACCTGATAGTGCTTCAACCGCACCATCTTCCGGTGCCAGGGAAACTAATGCACCGCCCACAGTTGGCTTTTGTGCTAACCAGCTACAACCCGGTTTTGCAGAAGGAACTGTATAGATAATGTCACCTTCTTTTAAGCGCTGATGAGCTGAAGTGAGTTCAGCTTCAACGGTATTATCATCAACATAGGTACGAGCCCACTCAATATGCTCCCAGGGCAAATGCACCACTTTGTTTTCGGCAGTATAAGCATAAGCTTCTTTTTCATTAACCTGGAAAACCAGTGAAGGAATTAAATTGCCATACTTTGATATTTTATTTAATTCTTTTTGCCAAATAGCAAATTCATCTAATTCTTCAGCTATCGGGGTTGCTAGTAAAGTATTTTTATCAATTTCAGATTGGTCTTGTTCAGGATTTTTTTCTTCTACTGAATTTATGTCAAAAAATCCAAGGTGGCCGCGATAACCATGTCGACGGTCATATCCAAGCAGCGCATTACGTAACGCTTTGCTAGCTGAACGCTGCCGCTCAGCATTAACTGTTGTATAAACACTGTATCCACCAGTATAGGCTGCAGAACCATACCGTTTAACCATTTCGGTTCTTACCATCTCTGCAATGTAAGGGGCTTCAAGTTCTATATCCTGCCCATGAACTTGCGCTAAATCTGCTTCAATAAGCGCCGCCTGATAATCTTCTTCATCAATGAAATTTAAGGTACGCATACGTCCAAGCACATAATTTCGGCGAATCAGTGCTCGTCGTGGATTGTTAATCGGGTTATAACTGGAGGGTGCTTTAGGTAAGCCAGCCACCATAGCAAATTCAGGCACCGTTAATTCCTGGATATCTTTTCCATAATAAACTTTTGCTGCTGCTGAAAAACCATAGGCCCGTTTACCCAGATAAATTTTATTCAAATATAAAGCCAGAATCTCTTCCTTGCTTAAGAAGCCTTCTATTTTAAAAGCCAGGAAAATCTCATTCAGTTTACGTAAATAGGTTTTTTCACGGCTAAGGAAAAAATTACGTGCCACCTGCATGGTAATCGTACTGCCACCCTGGCCTTTTTTTCCGGTGCGAATCAAATGCACGACCGCGCGTAAAATACCCTGATAATCAACGCCGGGATGCTCAAAAAATCGATCATCTTCTGCGGCGAGTACAGCATTAATAAGGAGTTGGGGAAATTCTTCATATTTAAGCGGAGTACGCTTCATTTCACCAAATTCTGCGATCAACTCACCACTTTTGGCATAAACGCGTAACGGCACCTGTAATTGCACATCCTTAAGTGTTTCTATGCCAGGTAAACGGGGCGAAAGGTATAAATAAGCACCTCCAACAAATAATGCAGCCAATAATCCACCAGATAACACTAATATCACGAAAATTTTAAGCGATTTCTTATAAATTAACTTCATATACCCCACACTATATTAAGGTTGCACCTGAAAATACCGATACTTTCACACAAGCGGAAAGTATATGGGGTCAATGAAAAGCTGTCACGCCTATTTGTGTTTTTTCATTAGATGTCCTATAGTTGACTCAACAACCTAAAGTATTATATAAATAACAACTGTAAGCGCATGCAAAATAACGAAAAAACGTATAACTTAAGAAATAGGTTTAAATAATAATTAAGCAATAAAAAGCAGGCATTGAGATAAAACTATGGGTCTTGGCGATTTATTCAAACAAAAACAACCAGTTGTTTTGGGACTGGATATCAGCTCTACCGCAATCAAGCTTCTTGAATTGGGTCAGAGTGGTGATCGCCTGCGTGTCGAAAGTTATGCTGTTGAGCCATTACCAGCAAATTCGGTTATTGAAAAAAATATCGCCGATGTTGAGGCAGTTGGTGAAGCAATTAAGCGCGCCGTAAAACGCTCAGCATCACGTACTAAGCTGGCTGCCGTTGCGGTTGCCGGTTCTGCCGTTATTACCAAAATTATTGCTATGCCTGCCTCTCTCTCCGAAGATGAGATGGAGCAGCAAATTGAGCTCGAAGCTGACCAATATATTCCCTATCCTCTGGAAGAAGTTAATCTGGATTTTGAAGTCATTGGTCCATCAGAAAATGATCCTGAACGAATTGATGTTTTACTTGCTGCCTCACGAAGTGAAAATGTCGATATTCGCGTTGCCGCCATTGAGCTGGCGGGACTTAAATCAAAGATTGTGGATGTTGAAGCCTACGCAATGGAAAATGCCTTCTCTTTACTTATTCCACAATTGCCTGAGCAGGGCATCGATCAAACCATTGCCGTTATTGATATCGGGGCAACCATGACTACCTTAAATGTCATGCACGATCGTAAAACAATTTATACCCGTGAACAGGTTTTTGGTGGCAAACAATTAACCGAAGAAATTCAACGCCGTTATGGTTTATCTTATGAAGAAGCAGGAATGGCCAAGCGTCAGGGTGGTTTACCTGACAATTATGTTCCGGAAGTGCTCGAACCCTTTAAAGATGCCATGACTCAGCAAGTAAGCCGCTCATTACAATTCTTCTATGGTTCAAGCCAGTATAATAATGTTGACCATATTGTACTCGCTGGTGGTAGCGCAATGATTCCGGGGATCGATGAAATGATTGCCAATAAACTTGGCGTTCATACCTCTGTTGCCAACCCTTTTACCAATATGACCTTAGCCTCACGCGTTAAAGCTCAAAGCTTAAGTAATGATGCTCCTGCCTTAATGATTGCAGCAGGTCTGGCTATGAGGAGTTTTGATTAATGGCACATATTAATTTACTTCCATGGCGTGAAGAACGGCGCAAAGAACAACTCCGTCAATTCCTGACAATGTTGGGTTTATCAGTCGTGTTAATGCTGCTAATAATTTTAGCGGTACATTTACAATACAGCAGAATGATTAGCGCGCAGGAGTCACGAAATAATTTCCTTAAAAAGGAGATTACCGTCGTAGAAAAACAAATTCGCGAAATTAATAATATTGCCAAAGAAAAGAAACGCTTACTGGCTCGTATGGAAGTTATTCAACAGTTACAACGAAATCGCCCCGGTATTGTGCATTTATTTGAAGAAATGGTGAAAGTCATTCCTGAAGGCGCGCATATAAAAAGTCTCAAACAAAGCGGTAAAAGTCTAACTATAAATGGCATTGCTCAATCCAATGCCCGTGTATCCGCTTATATGAGAAATATTGATGGCTCTGTCTGGTTAACCAAACCACAGCTGAATATTATTCAGAAAAAAGGTAAGGCCAAAAAAGGCGGGGGGCGTGATTTTATATTACGTGCAGAACAGTTAGCTCAACCGAAAAAAGCAAGCAAAAAATAGACGGTTATTATGGCAAACATCGATCTTAATGATTTAGATTTTAGCAATATTGGTTCCTGGCCACTCCTAGTCAAGGGTGTTCTGATCACTATTGCTTGTGTTGCTGTTCTCGCAGCAGGTTACTTTGTTGATATTCAGGCTCAACAGGAAAACCTGGATCGCATCACTGTTGAAGAAAACCGTTTAAAAGAAGACTTTGAAAGAAAACAAGCCAAAGCGGCAAATTTAGATGCCTATAAAGCGCAAATGGTTGAAATGGAAGATTCATTTGGTGCCATGATTCGCCAGTTACCAAGTAAAACTGAAGTCGAAGATTTGCTGGTTGATATCTCACAAACAGGACTTGCCAGCGGTATAGAATTTCAATTATTTAAGCCATTAAAAGAAAAACACATTGAATTTTATGCTGAATTACCTATTACATTAAAAATGACCGGGACTTATCACCAATTTGGCGAGTTTGCCAGTGGCATTGCAGCCCTACCCCGTATTGTAACATTAGAAAATATTTCGATTGTGGGCGGGAAAGGCTCTAAAGATACGTTAGTCATGGATGTAACGGCAAAAACTTACCGTTACCTTGATGAAAGCGAAGTTTCAGGAAAACGAAAAAAACGCAAAAAGAGAAAGCGACGTTAACAGTTATAACTTCGCACTGTTAACTTAAAGCAAAATTTTAATGAGTATATCGAAGCAAGGCACAAAAATAATGGCGAATGAGATTAAAACACATTCACAAAAATCAATAACTGCATATGCAGTATTGTGCTTATGCCTGCCTGTATTCTTAACAGCATGCAGTAGTGATAATACCAGTGATCTTCAGGATTATATCACCAGCATTAAAGCACGCCCAAAAGGTCGAATTAAACCTTTACCTGAAATTACGCCTTACGAAACCTATTTATACCAGGTTAGCCACTTACGTGATCCATTTACCCCGTTTATTGCTCAGGAAGAAGCCAGTCTCGAAATTAAGGATTCCGGACTTCACCCTAATTTAAATCGTAAACGTGAAGAGCTTGAACAATATAGTCTTGATTCACTAAGTTTTGTTGGCCACATTGAAAAAAATGGTAAAACCTGGGCGCTCATTACGGCACCTGACAAAGTAATTTACAGAGTACT
This sequence comes from Gammaproteobacteria bacterium, assembly GCA_030635835.1. The sequence goes on along the minus strand of DAOVYB010000017.1, from coordinate 9,255 downwards.
ACCTGGTAATCACATGGGTTCAAACTATGGCGAGATTTTAGCTATTACTGAAGACTCAATACTTCTTAAAGAAATCATCCCTAATGGTGTGGGTGGATGGACTGAACGCGAGGCCTCACTCGATTTGAGTGAATAATTCGTGACGGAGATGCAGCATGAAAAACATCACATTTAACTTTACTCATATTGTTTGGCAGCAAAAAATTGTCGCAAGTGTCTGCTTATTTATACTTGCAGCGATACCTGCACTTGCATCAGCTGCAGGAAATGCAATTACTGAAATAAATTACTCGTCACTACCTGGTGATCGGGTACAAATCAAAATGTCATTAGAAAATGCTGCTTCTGAGCCAGGTAGTTTTACCATTGATAGTCCTGCACGTATTGCTTTTGATTTCCCGGATACCAAAATAAAATTACCCAGTCGTTCTCAAAATATCGGTATTGGTGTTGCTCGCAGTATTAGTACTGTCGAAGCCGGTGGTCGTACCCGTGTTGTTTTAAACTTATCTCGTTTAGTCACTTATAATACCGTGGTTGATGGAAATGATGTCATTGTAACCCTTGGCGGTTCTCCATCTACAACTTTGGCTAAATCAACTAAAAGAAAAAGCTCATCTGTAAAAACAACCGATACAAATATTAAAAATATTGATTTTCGCCGTGGTGAAAAAGGTGAAGGTCGTATCATCATTGATTTGGCTGATCCAAATACCCCTGTTGACTTAAAAACACGTGGCGAACAAATTACCGTTACCATCACCGATAGTGCTATATCAAGTGAATTAGAGCGTCGTCTTGATGTTATTGATTTTGGTACACCGGTTAAAACCATTGATGCTTTTAACCAAAATGGTAATGTGAAAATAATTATTACTGGTTTAGGTGAGTTTGAACAACTCGCATATCAGGCCGATAATTCTTTTACCATTGATGTAAAACCTATCGTAAAAGAATCTGCTGCAGAAAAACAAAAGAAAAAATTTGCCTTCAAAGGTGAACGTTTATCCTTGAATTTTCAAAGCATAGAAGTCCGTGCAGTATTACAACTTATTGCAGACTTTACTGATTTAAACTTAATTACCAGTGACACAGTGACTGGTAACGTAACTTTACGTTTAAAAAATGTTCCCTGGGATCAGGCGCTGGATATAATTTTACGCAGTAAAGGTCTGGCAATGGTTAAAGATGGCAACGTGATTTCAGTTGCACCAGCTGAAGAGGTTGCTGCACGTGCCAAGCTGGATCAAACCATTGAAGCACAAGCACCGCTAATTAGTGACAGCATTCAAATTAACTACGCTAAAGCATCTGACTTTACTAAGTTACTTAAAACCAAGGATAACTCACTTTTATCTGAGCGTGGCAGTGTAAGTGTCGATGATCGTACTAACCAATTACTTATTCGTGATACTGCAGCTAACATTGCCGCTATCACTAATTTAATACAACAGCTTGATATTCCTGTTAGACAAGTTTTAATTGAATCACGTATTGTTTTAGCAACTAATGACTTTAGTAAGGAGTTAGGGGTACGCTTTGGTGTCTCGAATGTTAATACAACAACAGGAGCAGGCTATACTGATACAACAGGAATTTCAGGTGCAGCAGCTGCGGCTGAATCGGCTCGATTAGGTTTTACCCCGACACAGCCAGGACGCTATAACGTAAATCTGCCCGTCAGTACACTTGCTGCTTCAGCAGGCTCGATTGGAATAGCGCTCGCACGACTACCTTTTGGTACATTAATAGATCTTGAGCTCTCTGCTGCACAAACTGAGGGGCGCTCCGAAACTATATCAAGTCCACGTGTCATAACTTCTGACCAATCAGAAGCCTCTATTGAAACGGGGACTGAGATTCCATATGCAGAAGCTTCATCAAGTGGTGCAGCAACCGTATCTTTCAAAAAAGCCGTACTAAGTTTAAAAGTTACTCCACAAATTACACCTGATGATAGAATTATTATGGATTTAGAGGTTAATAAAGATAGCCCGGATTTTGCTAATATTACTGCAGGTGTACCACCAATTAAAACACAAGCTGTAAAAACTAATGTATTAGTTGATAATGGCGAAACTATTGTTCTTGGTGGTGTTTATGAACAAACAAAAGCTAATAATGTACAACGTGTCCCCTTCTTTGGTGACTTACCATTAATTGGATTTTTATTCAGAAGTAACTTTGAACAAAATAATAAATCAGAATTATTGATTTTCGTAACACCTAAACTATTAAAATCTAGCGCTAAACTTTAATTTGTTTTTGCTAGCTTAATCTAAGGAGGTATGGTTATTCATACCTCCTGCTATTTTCACCTTAGATTCTGAACGCCATCATCAACAATATTGTAACTGCACGGCTAATCAAAAAGCATAATGGCAAATAATCAAAATATATTTCTTATCGGTTTAATGGGAGCAGGTAAAACGACTATCGGTCGCCAGCTTGCCAGCGAACTCTCACTTGAATTCTTCGATAGCGATCATGAAATCGAGAAGCGTACTGGCGTCACAATTACTCATATTTTTGATATTGAAGGTGAGGCCGGCTTCCGCAAGCGTGAAACAACCATGCTAGATGAGTTAACAGAAAAAAAAGGGATTGTTTTAGCAACGGGTGGTGGCGCGATTTTAAAAGCAGAAAACCGTCAATTTCTCATGTCCCGTGGTACCACAATATATCTCTACGCCAATATAGATACTCTGCTGGAACGCACATCAAAAGATCGCAATCGTCCTTTATTACAAACTGAAAATCCCCAGGCTAAACTGGAAGAATTACTAGAAATGCGTGATCCACTTTACCGGGAAACCGCAGATATTATTATTGATACCGGCAAAGACAGCATTCGTCTGGCATTAAAAGAAATTCTGGAAAAAATCCAGGAATCATAATCAAAAAAGCACTCCCCATTTTTTCCTGGTTTCATTTATAATCATAGTAGTTTAATCAAAATATGAGTTTCAAAATGAAAACACTACAGGTAAAACTAGGCGAACATGGTGAACGCAGCTACCCAATTTATATTGGGCAGGATTTACTCAGCAAGCCAAAACTAATTGAACCTTATGTAAAAGGTACCCAGGTTTTAATTGTCAGTAACGAAACTGTTGCCCCGCTTTATCTCGATAAAGTTAAAAAAGCCTTCTCAGCGTATGACGTACAAACCATTGTTCTTCCTGATGGTGAGCAATATAAAAACCTGGATGAATTGAATAAAATTTTTGATGCTCTGCTCAGTGCAAAATTTGATCGAACCTGTACCCTGGTTGCCTTAGGCGGTGGGGTTGTCGGTGATATGACTGGCTTTGCAGCAGCCAGCTATCAACGTGGTGTTAACTTTATTCAAATCCCTACGACTTTACTTGCCCAGGTTGATTCTTCTGTGGGTGGGAAAACGGGTGTCAATCATCCCAAAGGCAAAAACATGATTGGTGCTTTTCACCAGCCACGTTGTGTTATTGCCGATTCAGATACATTAAATACCCTGGAAGACAATCAACTCAGTGCAGGTATAGCGGAGGTCATAAAATATGGCCTCATTCGTGATATGGCTTTCACTCAGTGGCTTGAAGAGAATATGCATAAGCTACTCGATAGAGATCCTGAGGCACTCGCCTATGCCATAGAGGTTTCCTGTCGCTGCAAAGCCGATATAGTCGCCGCTGATGAAAAAGAAGGTGGCATCCGTGCACTTCTTAACTTAGGGCATACCTTTGGTCATGCAATCGAAACCAGCACAGGTTATGGAAACTGGTTACACGGAGAAGCAGTGGCAACCGGCATGTTAATGGCAGCAGATTTATCCATGCGTTTAGGTAACTTAACTCAGGATGATGTTGAACGTGTTGATAATATTCTGGATATGGCCATGTTACCGACCCGCGCCCCACACCACATGGACTATGATCATTTTATTGAACTTATGCTGGTTGATAAAAAAGCGCGTGCCGGAAAAATCAATTTTGTATTATTTAACAAATTAGGTGATGCAATGGTCACAGCAGATTTTGACCACAGCTTACTACGCGAAACAATAGAAGCACATCGTGCTATCGATGGCCAATAACTAATAAGGAAAGATGAATGTCAGAACTTGCCCCCTATGCAGCAAATAATGATTCATCTTTAGGCCGGCGCTACCCCGAACCCTTACCTAAGCACCGTAGTGAATTTCAACGTGATCGTGATCGTATTATTCACTCTACCGCTTTTCGTCGCCTGGAATATAAAACCCAGGTCTTTGTTAACCATGAAGGTGATTTGTTTCGTACCCGTCTGACGCATTCCATTGAAGTCGCACAAATGAGCCGTACCATTGCACGCGCCTTACACCTCAATGAAGATTTAAGTGAAGCCATTGCACTGGCACATGATCTCGGACACACCCCGTTTGGTCATACCGGTCAGGATGCTCTCAATGAATGCATGAAAGACTACGGTGGTTTTGAACATAACCTGCAATCATTACGTGTGGTTGATGAACTTGAAGAAAAATACGCAAAATTTAATGGCCTCAACCTCACCTTTGAAAGTCGTGAAGGTATTTTAAAACACTGCTCAATAAAAAATGCAGAGCAATTGGGGGATATTGGTTTACGCTTTATTAATAAAACCCAACCCAACCTTGAAGCACAAATGGTTAACCTTGCAGATGCCATTGCCTATAACAGCCATGATGTTGATGATGGCCTGCGTTCAGGCTTTATCAATATCGAGCAATTACGCGAAACGCGCTTATTTAAAACGCTTTATAGCAAAGTGGAAAAAGATTATCCAAAACTTGATAACAAACGCACGATTTATGAAATTGTCCGTCGAATGATCGATGAACAAATAAAAGATTTAATCGCTGAAAGTTCAAAATTGATATTTAAAGCCAGCCCTCAGTCGATAAAAGATATTCGTAATTATAAAGGCAACCTGATTAGTTTTAGTGAAGACATGCTGGAAATGCATCTCGAGCTAAAACGATTCTTACGTGAAAATCTGTACCGACATTATCGTGTTCATCGTATGAGCCATAAAGCGGGAAATGTAATAAATAAACTTTTTCAGGCTATGTTAAATGACCTTCGGCTCATGCCACCCGAATATCGTGAAAAAGCTCAGCTCGAAGAAGAACAAAAAGGTGAGAGTGGCCAGGCACGCATTGTTTCAGATTATATTGCCGGTATGACAGATCGTTATGCAATAAAGGAATATAAACGCATTTTTGACCCAACTGAATTAACATAATTGACTTTATTTACTTAGGGTGTTGACCAAATGATTATAAACCGATACTAGTATAGTTATGCGCGTATACATGCAAATTCCAGCTTTAGATGAGAAACCCTCTCGCTATTACCAGTTATTATTACTGGAAGATTTGATTGATGGCTGGACCCTGGTCAGAGAATGGGGACAACAAGGCCGCTCCGGACGAGTAAAGCGAGATCATTTTGACGATCGTGAATCGGCACAAAATGCATTACTGCGCGTACGAGATTCTCAACTTAAACGGGGATTTAAAGTTGTATTTATGCAAGGTCAGGATCAACCTGTTTAAGTTGTGATTTTAAGGATAAATACTAATGACTTATGACCCTAATAACATAGAACAATTAAATCGGGTTAAACCAGCCTACTTGTCATCCTATGGCTTAACTGAAGCACCTTTTTCTTCACAGCAGGATGACCGTTTTTTTTATCTAAATTCTGCACTAACAGAACGCCTTGAACTTCTTAAACACTACACACAATACGGAAACCTGTTACTCATTGTTACTGGTGAGCGAGGCATAGGTAAAAGTAGTTTTAAACAACGTTTCATAAATTCTGCACAGGAAGAATGGCAAATTTGTGAAATCCAGTCTCATACCATGATGGACGCAAGTTTATTATTAAAACAGGTTGCCCATGGTTTTAATATTACTGAACCCCCGCATGATCCCGCTGCACTCTATGAGGTTTTAAGTAATCAACTTGATTATATGCGTCAGGCATCCTATATCCCTATTCTGATTATTGATGATGCACATGAATTACCAAAGGATGCTTTACAAGCTTTACTTTATCTTGCAGAAAATCATTCCGATCAACATACCGCGTTACGCATTATTTTATTTTGTGAACCAGAAATTGAAACCATGCTGGAAGATCCATCAATCCTGTCATTAAAAGAACGCGTGACGCATAGCATGGAAATTCCAGCATTAGATGAAACACAAACTGCCGAATATTTACGGCATCGCTTAGCTGTTGCCGGACTTGATGGTACCAGCCCCTTTACCCCAAAACTCATCCATAAAATTTTCAACGCAGCAGATGGAATACCTGCAAAAATAAATGAATACGCACATCAAAATTTACTTGATGATAGTGTGCCACTCACACCGGAAGAGCTGGATTTAGATAATGAGCTTATTCATGAAACATCATCCCTGAATTTACGTAATATGTTATTAGGTGGTGTTGCACTCATCATTGTTATTACTGCCTTACTTTTTCAGGATCAAATTAACAGCTTATTTGAAGAACCCGTTCCGGTTATAACAGAAACTGAAACTAAGACAGAACAGACTAAGCCTACAACAACTCACAAAGCTGAAACACGACCTGAACCAGTTAAAGAAAAAACAATTGAATTTTCATTAAATAAAGATGACTCAACACAAATAAAACAAAAAGATAAACCTGCTATCCGCACTAAAAAAGAGACTCCGGTAATAAAATTATCAAGCGTTAATCCATCTACAGTTCCGGGTAGTAAACAACGTCAGATTATTTCAATCAGTGGTACAGGTTTTCATAAACGACAAAAGGTTAAAATAAGCTGGACTGGAAAAGAAAAAATTCTTGCTGAAACACAGGTTAATGTCACCCGTGACACGTACATGAACTTGATACTCAACGTTGGCACACAATCAGATACCTGGAAAATCACAGTTATTGATCCAGAACTTAAAATAAAATCCAATACATTAAGTTTTGATGTTGTTTCGCCTGTAAAAGAAAAAATATCAAAACAAACTAAAGTAACAAAACAGGAAAAAACAACAGCTAAAGTCATAACATCAAAATTAAATAGCAAAACAGGTTTGTATGGACAAAACTGGATCAAACAACAAAATAAAGATCACTTCACCATGCAGTTATTAGGCACGCATCAAAAAAGTACTTTACCTGAATATCTTAAAAAGTATGCGCTGAAAAATGATGCTGCTATGTTTAAAACAAAACGTAATGGTAAAGACTGGTTTACCTTAATTTATGGGTATTACCCAACAAAAGCAGCTGCACAATCTGCGGCTAAAGAATTACCAAAAGGTGTTTCTAAACCATGGATACGTTCATTTGCGAGTATCCTCCCTTCTTTAAAAGAAGTCCGTTCAGAAACAAAGACACCTGCCGTTATTTCCGGCAAGAAAACTTACACAGCTAATCAGGATAGCTGGTTATGGAGCCAGGATCCCAGTTATTACACATTACAGCTTGCTGCCGGTACAGATAAAAAAGCCATTCAAACATTTATCAAACGACACAGTTTATATGGCAAAGCCGTCTATTTTCATACCCTCCGTGATGGCAAGAACTGGTATATCCTTGTTCATGGCAGTTACTCTGAATTTTCTCAGGCAAAACAAGCCATTAGCCAGCTACCTCTCGCCGTGCAAAAATTAAAACCCTGGGCGCGAAAATTTAGCGCGATTCATGCTGAGTTAAATTAAAGAATAAGCCTGAACCACGGGGAGCACGGGGGACACTGGGAAAATAATCAGGAATATTTATTTTAGTTGTTATAAGACTGACATTCTGGCTATGTTTTTCTTATAATGCTGAAATTTGATAAGTAATAATAATTTGATCTCCCCGTGAACCCCGTGCTCCCCGTGGTTAAATCTCGTTATTTCTTCATAACCTTAAAACCTCAATATCTTAGTTATTAACCCTATATTTCACGTGGATTCCCCTGTGTTTGCCCCCTTTTTGGATTGAAGCAAATCGCCTCTCCCTGTATACTGCTTTGCCATTTTGCTCAGCGTTCCCGCGGGTAATTTTCCACAAAAATGGACTGAATTAAGGCATATTTGCAGCTCCAGCAAAGGTGTTGGGCGCACGAAGATAATCCGGTGAAGAAGATAGTGAAGAAAAATATACACAACTCTGAAGTAACACATGCGAATCATTCTGGTATGACTGGCGGACTTTATCGCCCTGAATTTGAACGTGATAACTGTGGTTTTGGCCTCATGGCTCAAATGGATGGCAAACCCAGTCATTGGTTACTTAAAACCTCTATTGATGCCCTTGCTCGCTTAACGCACCGTGGTGCAGTTGCGGCTGATGGTAAATCAGGTGATGGTTGTGGACTTTTACTGAAAAAACCGGACAGTTTCCTTAAATCAGTCGCATCTGAGCTTGGATATACTCTATCTGAATTATATGCCGCAGGTATGGTATTCCTGAATACTGATTCGACAAAAGCGGAAACTGCGCGTAAACAACTTGAAGCTGAACTGACTAAAGAAGGCCTCACAATTGCTGGCTGGCGTCAGGTTCCGGTGAATAAAGAGGCTTGTGGCGAAGAAGCGTTAAAATCTTTACCATTAATCGAGCAAATTTTTGTCAATGCCACAGATGGCATGGACAGCACCGCATTTGAAAGACACTTATATATCGCCCGTCGCCGTACTGAAAAAGCGCTCGAAAATAACGATGAAATGTTTTACATCCCCAGTCTTTCTTCATCGGTTATTTCATATAAAGGCCTGGTAATGCCTGAGCATTTGCCGGTTTTTTATAAAGACTTAAATGAAGAAAGTTTTGAGACTGCCTTAGCCGTTTTCCACCAGCGTTTTTCTACCAATACCTGGCCACAATGGCGTTTAGCGCAACCTTTCCGCTATCTCGCACATAACGGTGAAATTAATACCGTGCAGGGAAATCGTAACTGGTCAGTTGCCCGTGGTCATAAATTTGAAAGTCCACATATCCCAATGGAAGATGTCCGCCCACTCGTTTCAATGAGTGGTTCCGATTCAAACTCTATGGATAACATGCTCGAAGCATTACTCGCTGGCGGCATGGATATTTTCCGGGCAATGCGTTTACTAATTCCACCTGCATGGCAAAACGTCGCCAATATGGATGCAGATCTGCGCGCCTTTTATGAATATAACTCCATGCACATGGAATCATGGGATGGTCCAGCCGGTGTTGTTTTAACCGATGGTCGTCATGCAGCATGTAGTATGGATCGAAATGGTT
>DAOVYB010000072.1 GCA_030635835.1 Gammaproteobacteria bacterium | reverse complement strand
GCGTTTATTTTTGAAATCACTTTAGAGCAATCCATTTTAGTAGGACTTGAAGATGAAGCTCAATGGGCTATTGACATTGGTTATACTAAAAATAAAGCGCCAAACTACCTTGGATTTATACATCATCATAGCTTACAAAATCTTAAGCCTGAAGCTGTAAATATCATTCGCTAATAATGACTATAGCAGCTAATCTTCGGGCTTTTTCTTTAATGATACTGTTTATTTCTATCGCGTTCGGTTATTCTTTTTGGCAAACATCAAAAAATCTGCAACAACAACGTAATGTAAACAACGTTATTCAGGCGATAATTAAAAAAACATTTGAATTCAGCATCATTACTAATGAATATATTGAAAACCAGACTTCTCGCACTGAATCACAATGGGGTAACAGTCATGCTTCACTTGAAAAACTTTTTGTTAAGGCGACACAAACTTTCAACTATAAAGATGATAAAACTTCACTAAGAAAAATCATTAGTAATGAACAGCAAGCGGAAAATTTTTTAATTGCATTTCTTGTTAAAAAAACAACATCTCAAACACAAAAACGAAAAATCACCCAGTCAATTTCTCAGATTCATGTTCGCATTCAGGGAATGTTATCGGAAGCTTCTCGTATGAGTCGGCGTTCACTGGATCGATTATCATCTGCCGAACAACAACTTGAATTTACCTCTGGATTATTAATATTTATTTACTCTTCATTGTTTATCATTGCATTTTTACTTGTTAATAAAAAAGTACTCAAACCGATTATCAACTTAAAGAGTAAAGCTAATCAACTTGCGCTAGGAGATTATGACTCCAGAATCCCGGTAGTCGGCCATGATGAAGTATCGGACTTAGCAAAATCTTTTAATACCCTGGCTGCTGAAATTCAGAAAAAAATTAATTCCATCACAGACAAATCTTTACGCTTATCTGAATCGCAAAAAGATCTATTATCTTTAAATGAAAATTTAACCAGCATGGTTAATGACCAAATAGGCGATTTAAGAAATAGTGAAAATAAACAACGTGCAATTTTAGAGTCTATGACTGATTGTGTTATCACGCTGGATAAAGATTTTTTGATTAAAAACATTAATCCAGCAGTCACTAAAATATTTGGCTATTCAGCTGAAAATGTTATTAACAGAAAAATTAACTATATAGTTTCCGATTTAAAAGATGTGACGACTCACATAGAACTCTTTCATGAAAAAGAAGGTCATCACAAAAATGGACTAACATTCCCGATTGAGATAACACTAAATAGAATGATCATAAACGATTCTATAATGTATACCTGTATTGTTCGTGACATAACCGAACGTAAACGTATAGAAAAAATGAAAGATGAATTTGTTAGTACCGTAAGCCATGAATTACGTACACCGCTTACTTCCATCCGCGGTGCAATTAGTTTAGTCAATAGTGGCACGCTTGATGACTTACCAGAAAAAAGAAATGAATTACTTGAAACGGCGAGTCGAAATACTGAACGCTTAATGCATTTAATAAATGACATTCTGGATATGCAAAAAATTGAAGCTGGTAAATTGGAATTCAGCATGGTTCATATCGACTTAATGGATGCCATAAATAAATCAATTACAGATAATATTAGTTATGCAAAGCAATACCATGTCAATATTAAAACAGGTGGCACAGCTGACGGAGTAATTATTAATATTGATCCTTTGCGCTTTGCTCAAATTATGTCTAACTTAATTTCTAACGCAGCAAAATTTTCACATGAACATAGCACTATTTATATTCATGCAACCATTATGGAGCAGATTGTACAGGTCTCTGTTGTTGATACAGGTGAAGGTATACCTGAAAAATATTTTGATAAAATTTTTAGCAAATTTTCACAAAATGATTCTTCCGCTACAAGAGAAAAAGGCGGCACCGGCCTTGGACTTGCCATTACCAAAAAAATGATTGAAACAATGGGTGGCTCAATTGATTTCACCTCTATTCTTGGAGAAGGCACTTCATTTAATATTTATATTCCGATTGTGGATAGCACAACAAGTTAATTTTTCATTTATAATATTGCTCTTAATTAAATATAATAAATAAAATCATTTTACTTATATAAAATCTCAATTTATCTACACAAGAAACCTGTCCATGTTTCATGGAATTAGCCATATTGATTTACAAGCCGTTGACCTGGAAAAAACCCGCAAATTTTAGACTGATATTATTGGATTCTCTGTTAAATCTGAGGGTGAAGGGTTTGTTGAAGTTGATTCTGGTAATGTTGCCATTCGTTTAATCGAAGTACCGGCTATAGAGCAAACTGCGACGGTTCGTCTCTCTGTTGCAAATGTCAGCAAAACTTATCAGACATTAATTAACGCAGGCGCCAATTCTCGTTACGAACCCATGAAAACACCCAGTTTAGTAAAAATTGCCTGCATCACCGATCAAAACGGTCACTCCATTATTCTCTGGCGAGCCTTATCTGAGGATGAATGGGATTTTGTTCCTGAACTTCCAAAAACAGGTGAATGGTACCCTGATGCAGAAGAACTTGTAGTCAATTTGCTCTCCCATGTACCGGCTTTTTTTCGCATGTTAGCAAGACGAAAAGTGACTCGCTTGGTTGAAGGATTAGCCAAAGAGGAGGGTTCACCCGTCACACGTGAACATGTCATAAAAGGCTATATCACCTCTTCTGCCAAAGTCACTCGCTCACGTTTAATTGAACCACTTAAAGCTGAAGGGATAAATCCCGACGATTACCAGGCTGAATTTGATTACGAATAACCCCTCTAATCTGAACAACATCAATATTCCTCTCGCATAACATGCGGCACATTCTTAAAATCGCTTAATCTTCCCGCATGATACATATCAACCTACTTCGCTCAGGGAATTGCAACTGATTTTCCAGCTATACCAGCATCTATAAGAGCTATACGTTATAATTCTTGCTTAAATTTACTATCAATTAATGAGGGCATTATCCGTGGCATCTAATAAAGGACGAGCACACTTTACATTGAGCGGTTATCATTTTAATCCTGATGACATCACTCGTCTGCTTGGCATTGAACCCACCTCAGTTAATGCTGCCGGCACACAGAGTGGCCTGGACAAGCCCGTAATCAGTTCATGGGAGTTATCAACGGAAACGGTTAATGCTGATGAGGTTGATTTAGACGTTTATAAATTAACGGACATCATCATAAAGCAGCTGGAACCCATTGAAGAAAAAATCCTTGAAGTGTGTAAAAGCCACAATCTATCTCCCAGAATGGAAGTCGTACTGACATTATCTGTTGATAAAGATGACTCAAGCCCAGAGGTGGGCTTCGGTGCCCGCACGATTCGTTTTCTGGCAGATATTGGCGCTTTTATTAATGTGGATTACAAGCTTTCAGAACGTATTTAAGCTTTTTCTTGTTCTTGAATTTACCGAAATAGTATCTCTGCCATATTTCCGGAATCCAAAAAAAAGCACGCTATAAAAAGCGTGCATTTCTCAAACTAAATTTAGATTTAGTCGCACCGCGCGACCTTACAGGTACGTGCGGCTAGATGCCTTAAGGCTTCTTAGGTGTCTGGTATGGCACTTCTTTCTGGAATGATTCCCAAGTAGTGGTATAGCCAACATGAAACGCTCCTTCAACAATCTCTTTCTGAGTCGTTGTCAGAAACTTTGATTTACCTTCAGGAACTTTTGGTCTGGTTTTAGGGCCGGCTCCGCTCATTTTAATTCTCCTATTCACTAAAATTTGTGACAGCCACTGCAAGTAGTGCAGCTATAAACTATCTCGATGTACATACCCGTTACTTTACACCTTTTGAAGCAGATATTTGAATAATATTTTTTTAACGGGGTATTCTTATAATTAATGTAGATTTCAGTGCCAGAATGGTGGGATTTCTAACAGAGATTGGAGCGTTTATTAATATCGCGGTGTTGTAAAATTGAGCTTAACTATTTTTTATCATGATAATTAGCTGTGTTCCTTAAAATCCATCGCACACCACCTCGAGGATCCTCAACATCGCCCTTATATCGCGGCATAACATGCACATGCAGATGATGAACACTCTGACCGGCAGCCTCACCAACATTAATCCCAATGTTGTAGCCATCTGGTGAGAACTCTTTATCTAAAGTCACTTTAGCCTTTTGAACCGCCTTACCAATTGCCAGTAGCTCGTCTTCAGTTGCATCAAAATAAGAGGCAAAATGCCGTTTCGTAACGACTAATGTATGGCCGGGGGTCGCGGGATAAGTATCGATAAACGTTATAGTGTGTTCACATTCACCTATAATTCGCTCATCTCTGAAGGTGCAAAAAATACATTCATCACTCATAACGGTTATCTAATTTACGACTCAGGTTGCTGCGCCAAAGATTGCGCCTTAATCAACTGCGCTTCGCAGTGTTTTTTGCACAGTGGTTGAATGGCATGCGGAAAACACTCGATAATCAATTCAAATTCATCGGCCGTTTCTTCAGCAAGCACTGCATCTTTTGTTAATTCTGCAAGCACGCTATTTGCTGTTGCCTTGTTCACTCGAATTAACACCGCTAAATGGAAGGGAAGCTGCTGCTCCATGCTAACGGTTAATGCTGTTTCGTATGCTCTTATTGCTTCTTCTACGCGTTCAGGATTTTCTTCTGATTCACCCAAGTGAGTCAGTACTGCGCCACGATTATTATGCGTCGCGGCCAACTCTAATGCGTGATTATCTGCATCAAGTTCTGCGAGTGCATTTTTATAAGACACGACGGACTTTTGTAAATTACGATTACCTTTAAGCAGACTCCCGTAGGTATGAAAAGCCGCACCCAATTGAAACATAACGATTGACCATTCTTCTGGTGTCTCTTTACGAGAGTATTCCAATAACGCATCGGTATATGCATCAATGGACTTACTCATTAATTTTGAGTCAGACTCTTGCCGACCTAATGCTTGTAGTGCCGTACCCAAATTAGACTGTGTAGCAGCCCATTCAAGCGGAGAGTCTTCTTGGCTAAGGACTTCTAATGCACTCGTGAATGATGCAATTGACTGGTTATATAAATCTTCGTCTCTTAGGTTTTGCCCAAGTGCAGCAAGTATATTACCTAAGCTATTGTGTGTTTCAGCCCAATCTCTAGCTGATTCATTGCGCAACTCATCCGTCAATAAAGCTTCTAGTGTCTCACGTGCACTTTCGAAAACGTTCGCACTGTAACGGTGTTGTTCAAAATTGCCGCGTGTGTAAATAAAATTATCTGTGACTGCGACTCGGTTATCAGCACCAACACTGTTAGCTTCATCATCAGAAACTAAGCTTTTGTAGTGCTCAACGGCCTTTTCCAGCGCCTTATTGTCTGGATAAAAAGTGGTGTTATTTGAGAATTTCATTGAGATCCGGATTTGCGTCTACTGCACCACCAAGGTCGACTTCTTCATCTGTTGCGTCACGTACGGTCAGTACTTCCAATACAAAAATAACATCCCTACCACACAGCGGATTATTTCCATCGACAGTTAATGTCTTGTCATCGAAACGAGTAACGATAAAACCTTTAGGTTCACCCTTTTCATTTTCCATGGTGATGGTCATACCGATTTCCCGATATTCCTCTGGGACGTTTTCGATAGCATCGGTGAACACCAACGATTCGTCTCTCTCGCCATAGACCTGTTTCATATCAATCGGCACTTCGATAATATCGCCGACTTTTTTACCATCCAGGTGTTTAGTCACCTCTTCATTCATAACATCATTAATGCCATGAACATAACCGATTGGATAATCAACAGTCACAAGTACGTCACCGGTTTTTTCATCGACGACTTTATAATTTAATTCAACAAATTTTTCTTTTTCAATTGTATCTGACATAACTCTAACCTTGGAATAGCCGCTTTTAAAATCGTGGTGTTTAGAATCGCGGTGTTTAGAATCGCGGTGTTTAGAATAAAGTAGCACCGAAGATTTTTACTTTTTCCTTTTCATAACCCAGCACTA
The DNA here is from genome assembly GCA_030635835.1 of Gammaproteobacteria bacterium. The sequence continues at coordinate 1,077 of DAOVYB010000072.1, read as the reverse complement.
ACCTGCCTAGCCATTCACCTTTATCCTTGCTGTTAATCTGTTTATATAAAACGCTGACGTGCTCACCGCGACGAATCATGCCAAGGTATTCATAATTGTCAGACAGGTTTTTGGCGAGATCGCTTCTTGCAAACTGCTTACCCATCTCGATTTCATTCGCACCCATTTGCATAGCGGTTGAAAAATTTCGGGTGAAGGCACCGTAGTTTCCTTCGTTCGAGTATTTAACAAGATCAGCCCACATTGTGTGCGCATGCTCTAAAATCTCTTCATCTGTGTTTTCAATAATATTCATAATTCTATTTTTTACCTAAAAATACTTAGTATTTATATGGTTATATGACTTAATAAAGTCGCATATTATAGACCATAAAAAAAGACCAACAAACAAGTTGTTGGCCTTTTTATAAGCTATGTAAAACTTAGTTAAGTCAATTTAATTAACTACAACTAAATTTTAGTCCTATTTTTCATCAACTAAGTGATAAAGAGGTGCTTTTTCCATAGTGTACTCACCTGTTTCACGATTACGATGAGAACTTGTCAATACATGCCAGTCTTTGTCATCTAACTTCATCGCATCACCACGGTAGTAGTAACCAGGCCAACGAGTTTCTTTACGGAATAATGTATGTTGGAATACACTTTCAGAAGTAAGGAAACGATGCTTCAATTCCCATGCACGTAATAGCTCATGGATATCTTCAGCAGCAATTTTCTCTAAATCTTCACCGAAAACTTTCATTTTCCTAAGACCGATTTGAAGAAGCTTTTCGTTAGTCATGTAGTTCACACCAAAACCACCACAGTACTCATCCATCATTTTCTGTAGACGATCAAGGCCCTGACGTGGGTTGATGTAGTTAGGGTTAACAGAACCCGCAACAATCTCATTACGACCAACTGTATATGTTTCCATTGGCTTGTAAATTGTTTCTTTAAGATTAGCAATTTGCTTATCAGAAACCATGATACCAGCAGCTTTGCCGTCATCAATATATTTACAAGCAGCTTTAGCAGCCAAACGACCTTCAGTGAAAGAACCTGATGAGAATGCGTGTGGAGTACCACCTACCG